>NZ_CDXDOS010000150.1:0-8262 GCF_978021245.1 Frankia sp. CoBUL1 | reverse complement strand
GCCACGCTGTGACGCCGAGCCCGACCACCCGGCGCGGTCAGCCACGCCTGCAACCGACCCAGCCCACACCGGAAATCCTCACCTCAGACCCCGGCACTGACCTGCCGGAGACCTCGGAAGTCGGCGGCGTCACCCATCTACACCGGGATGGTCGAACGGTCTTCACGATCAACCGCGAGGACCCCATCGGCCGCCGCCGGTTCTCATTGGCCCACGAGGTCAAGCACCTGCTCGACGACCCGATTGTGTCCACGGCCTATGTCAGGATCGGCTTCGGCACGGCCGAGGACCACGCCCGCCAGATCGAACGCATCTGCGATCACTTCGCGGCCTGCTTCCTCATGCCCCGAACCGTCCTCAAGCGCGCCTGGTCCAGCGGGTTGCAGGACCTTGAAGCCCTCGCCGGGCAGTTCAAGGTGTCCATCTCGGCCATGCGGATACGCCTGAAATACCTGGGGCTGACCGACGAAGCCGAGTGACCGGTTCCGGCTGGACGGGCCGTCGATGTTCTTCGGGGCCGACTGCCCCAACGCGGCATAAATAACGAAAGGAGGAACTGTGAGCAAGCAGAAACGCCCGGCGATACGCGGCGAGCAGGCCATCGCCTACTACCGCGTCTCGTCAGCCGGGCAGGTCAATACCGACTTCGACCCGGAAGGCATCTCGCTGCCCGCCCAGCGCGTGGCCTGCAACGAACGTGCCCGCGAGCTGGGCATCGTCCTGGTCGATGAGTACCTCGACCCCGGGAAGAGTGGCAAGACGATTGACCAGCGGCCGGCCTTCCAGGAGATGATCGCCCGCATCAAGGCCGACCGGAACATCAAGCACGTCTTCGTCTATGCCCTGTCGCGGTTTGCCCGCAACCGCTACGACGACGCGATCATGATGGTGACCCTCGAACGGCTGGGCGTCCAGCTCCACTCGGCGACCGAGCGGAACCTGGACGCCTCGCCGGCCGGCCAGGCCATGCACGGCATGATCGCCGTGTTCAACGAGTACCAGGTGCGGGTCAGCGGCGAGGACATCAAGTACAAGATGGGCCAGAAGGCCATGAAGGGCGGCACGCTCGGCGTCGCACCTCTCGGCTACCTGAACGTCCGGGAGCAGTTCGAGGGCCGTGAGGTCCGCACGGTGATCGTCGACCCGGAACGCGGCCCCCTGATCACGCTGACCTTCGAGTTGTACGCCACCGGCAAGTACAACTTCCACACTCTGCGTGAGGCAGTCACCGCTGCGGGCCTGCGCACCAAGCCAACGAAGCGCTGGAGCGCCCGACCCATCTCGGTACACAAGATCGGCGACTTGCTGAAAGATCGCTACTACCTCGGCCTCGTCAGCTACGAGGGCGAGGAGTACCAGGGCCGGCACGAGCCCTTGGTCTCCCAGGACCTGTTCGACCAGGTGCAACGAGTGCTGTTCGCCGAACGGCAGGCCGGGGCGCGGCAGCGCGTCCACAACCACTATTTGAAGGGACTCGTCTGGTGTGACCGCTGCCAGCGACGGCTGATCATCACGCCTGGCAAGAGCAAGACCGGCGTGACCTACTTCTACTACATCTGCCGAGGACGCCAGGACCGCTCCTGCGACCTGCCGTACCTGCCGGTGGCGGACGTCGAAGACGCCATCGAGCGACACTACGTCAACGTCCGGCTCTCTGAGGAGTTCCGCGCCGAGGTCCAGAGCCGCCTCGACGAAGCCTTGTCTAGCACTACGGACAGCACCCGCCGACTGCACGCTCAGTACCAGCGGCAGCTCAAGGAGCTGAACAAGCGGGAAGACGGTCTGCTCGACCTGGTGGGCGATCCGGACTGGCCCAAGGACAAGCTGACAGCCAAGATGCGGGCCGTCCGCGAGGAACGTGCCCGGATCGAGACCCGGCTGGGTGAACAGGATCTGCCCCTCAACGAGGGCTACGAGGTGCTGACCACCGTGCTTCGCCTCCTGGAAGATCCGCAGGCGCTCTACCGACGCTCGGGCCTCCGGGCTCGGAAGGTGCTCAACAAGGCTGTCTTCACCCGGCTCTACCTCGACCAGGTACCCGCCGGGGCAACCGTGACCACCGAGGACCTCAACGAGCCGTTCGACACCGCCGTGACAGCACACCGGGCCTGGAGCCTTGGAGAGGCCGTAGACGATGTACTGGCGGAACGCGCTACGCGCGTCGCCCCAGCACGCGAAAGCGGCGCCTCCCTTTCGGGTGACGCCGCTTCACTGGGGTTCACTACCACCGCCTCGCTGAGCACTGTCCTGGAGGACGAGTGTTCGAGTAAGGCCGTGATGGTGGAGGTGAGGGGACTCGAACCCCTGGCCTCCTCCGTGCGAGGGAGGCGCTCTACCAGGCTGAGCTACACCCCCTGGAAGCATCTGAAGCTTACAGGACCGCGTAGCCCATGTGACGACCACCCGGTTCGGATGGATCGCCACCTCCGGCCGGCCGTCAGCTGATGCTGATGCTGATGCCCTCCTTGCCCCGAGCCCTTGATCGGGCGGCCGGCACGGCGACCTCCCGGGTGAGATCTGGCTGGATGCGGTCCGACAGGGCGAGGCCGGACCGCGCCCCGTCGGACCTCGCGACGGTGGCCATCAACCGGTCGAACAGGGGGGCCGCGGCGGCTGGCCGGAGCAGCCCCGCCTCATGGCCGCACCATCCCCACAGCCGAGCGCCGTCGATGACGAGCTCCTGGTCCGGCTCGGTGCTTCGGGGGAAGGCCAGCCGGGCGTCGGTCGGAACATCCGGCGTGCCGAGCTGGTGGTGCGTCCACAGCTGCAGGGACTCCTCCGGGCACCACGCCTTGTCGCGGACGGCTATCTGCCATACCGCCCGTCCGGGCCGGTACAGGGAGAGCCGGATCGCCGTTCCCCGGCAACGGAACAGCAGACCGACCCCGTCGGGACGAACACCTCGTACCTCGACGGGCACCGGGGAGCTCCCCGGGCAGACGAGGTATCCCTCGCTCCGCAACCGGGCCATCCACGACTCGAAGGTCACAGCGAACGCTGCCTTCCTGATAGTTCTCGATAGCTACACAGTGATTACGTGATGATTACGCAGTAGTTGCGCGGGTCTGGGAAGCCCCATCGGGGGATCGGCCGGTCGGGACCGGACCAGCCGCCGGGACCGGACCAGCCCGGCTGGCCCTGGCGACGTGGCCACAGGTGACCGGGGCGGGCAGCGGGCCGGCGTGCGACGGGAGAAGACGGAGACGGCGCGACCTGGCTCATCCGGCGGAGCGCACAGCTCAGCCGGTTATCCGGGGAGCGCACACGGAGCACTCCGGTGAACGAACCGGCCGGGGCAGGACGGGAGTCCGGGAATACGGATGATCGATAGCTGCTCCCATCGGGAGCAAAAAGATCATCCGTTCAGGTCTGGCGCCGAGCTCCGAGGCCCCTCGCGCCCAGAGCGGTCCCAGAATTACAGGACCGATGTGCTCGTCGCGCGTGCGGCGAGCCTCAGTGGACGCGAGGGCTGGGACAACACCGACAGCGCCCTGGACAACAGACCTCTCGCCACGCCCAGTGAGGGGCGGAGCCGGGCTGCCAACGGAGCGTCACGTCTTTATTATGCACGGCAGCCCGGCCGGGCGTCGGAGCGCAAGTGGCCGCCGGAGATCGGTTCAGGCCCATGCGGACACGGTGATTCCGGCTGTCCGGAGCGCCTCGACGATCTTCACGCCGCACGCCGCACGCCGTGTATCGCTCGGATCGGGGCAGGTGCCCCGAGACGGTGTGGGTCGGTATCCTGGCGACTACCGGGGAACGACAACCACAGGACGATGTCCGGTCCGGACGGCGAGCACGAGGAGTCCGCCCGGCCGGCACGAGGAGGTTGTCGTGATCTTCGATAATCGGGAGGAGGCCGGCCGGCAGCTCGGGCAGCGGCTGGCGCATCTACGCGGCCGTGATGTCGTTGTCGCCGGGCTGCCCCGCGGGGGCATTCCCGTCGCGTTCGAGGTGGCGCGGGTGCTGGAGGCCCCGCTGGACGTCATCCTCGTCCGCAAGCTCGGTGTCCCCTTCCAGCCTGAGCTCGCGATGGGGGCCATCGCCGAGGGTGGGGTGCGGGTCGTCAACGAGGAGGCCCGGCGGCTGGCCAACGTGGGGCCGGACGAGTTCGCCGCGGTTCAGGCGCGCGAGTTGGTGGAGCTTGATCGTCGGGCCCGGCGGTTCCGGAACGGCCGGCCAAGGATCCCGCTCGCCGGGCGGACGGTGGTCGTGGTGGACGACGGGATCGCGACCGGATCGACGGCCTCTGCCGCGTGCCAGGTCGTGCGGGCCCAGGGAGCCACCCACGTGGTGCTGGCGACCCCCGTTGCCCCCCGTGACCGGATCGGCTGGCTGCGCCGGCAGGCAGACGAGGTGGTCTGCGTCCAGACGCCCGACGCCTTCTTCGGTATCGGCGAGTTCTACGCGGACTTCTCCCAGACACCGGACGAGGAGGTCGTCGACCTGCTGCGCCGGGCCGCGCTGACGATGCCGGTCGGCGGCGCGGTAGCCGACCCGTCCGGCGGCGACGTCGAGGTCGACATCCCCGTCGGTCGAGTGCGGCTCGCTGGTCGGCTCACCGTGCCCGACCAGTCCCGGGGAGTAGTCGTCTTCGCCCACGGCAGCGGCAGCAGTCGGCACAGCCCACGTAACCAGTTCGTGGCCCGCGACCTCAGTGCCGCGGGGCTCGCGACCCTGCTGTTCGACCTGCTCACCCCGGACGAGGAGCGTGACCGGGCGAACGTGTTCGACATCAGGCTGCTTGCCCGGCGGCTGATCGATGTGACCGGTTGGCTGCGCGGCCAACCGGTCACGGCTGCCCTCCCCATTGGTTACTTCGGCGCCAGCACCGGCGCCGCCGCGGCGCTGCGGGCCGCAGCGGAAGGGGGGTTCCCCGTCGCGGCCGTCGTGTCGCGGGGCGGCCGACCGGACCTGGCCGCGGCGCAGCTGACCGCGGTACGTGCCCCGACGTTGCTCATCGTCGGTGCGCGGGACGATCTGGTCCTCGAGCTGAACCGGCAGGCCCAGGCCCGACTGCTGGGCTGCGAGAACCGGCTGGCGATCGTCCCGGGCGCCACGCACCTGTTCGCCGAGCCGGGTGCCCTGGAGCAGGCGGCCGCGCTCGCGCGTGACTGGTTCGTCGATCACCTGGCGTTGGCCGGCCATCCCGGTCGCGCCTGACCGGGTACTGACCCGCTCTCCGCGCGACGCCGGGCGATGCGTGCCCACCCGGGCGACACTCTGGTGATCCACCGTAACACCACCCGGCAGCCGGATCGACTCGGCAAGATCTTCGAGGTGCGCTCGGCGGCTGGGGATCCGCCGTTTGCGGTCCGCTGGTCCGGCACGGGGCACGTCAGCTTCGTCTACCCGGGTCCGGATGCCGAGATCCGTCACCGCGACGAGGAGGCATGCGGCGGGGCCGGCTGAGCGGCCCGGATCAGGCCTGGTCGACGACCCGCCCCGCATCGAGGGCGAGGATGCGGTCGGCGAGAACCTCGGCGTCCGTGGGATCGTGCGTGACGATGAGCACCGGAGCCGCCAGCGTCGGTAGCACATTGTGCAGGAAGGACCTGACCTCGCGGCGGGTCGCGGTGTCGAGCGCGGCGAGCGGTTCGTCGAGCAGCAGCAGTCCGGGCCCTGGTGCCAGCGCCCGCGCGAGCGCCACCCGTTGCCCCTGGCCGCCGGACAGGGCATCCGGTCGCCGGTCGCCGAGATGGCCGATTCCGAACCGTTCCAGCCAGGTGTCCGCGGACGCCCGGGCGTGCCGCCGGCCCTGGCCGAGGCGGGCCCGCAGGCCGAAGGCGATGTTGTCGCGGGCCCGCAGGTGTGGGAACAGCAGGTAGTCCTGGAAGACCATGCCGACCGGCCGCTGTTCGGACGGGACGAAGCGGTGCTCGGCCGGGTCGTCGAGAACCTCGCCGGCGAGGGTGATCCGGCCCTCGTCGAGCGGGAGGAGGCCGGCCAGGGCCCGCAGCAGCGTGCTCTTGCCCGCCCCGCTGCGGCCGAGGACGGCGACCGTCTCCCCCCGCGCCACGCTGACCTCGACGTCGAGCACGAACTGGCCCCGTCGCACCGTCATCAGCGCGCTGAGCCCGCCTGACGCCGGATCCAGGCCGGGGGCGGAGGGCGCCGCCCGCGCCGAATCTCCGGTGACGGTGTTCACGGGGTGCCCTGTGTTCACGGGATGCTCCGCTCGAGCGCATCCGGGGCGGCGCCACGCGTTCCCCGGTTGCGTAAAATTCGCCGGGTGCCGGGGAACCACCGGCCCCGCAGCGCCACCAGAACCCCGACGCAGACCGCGAGCAGTACGAGTGACAGCGCGATGGCGGTGTCCGAGTCCGTCTCCAGCGCCAGGTAGACCGCGAGCGGCGTGGTCCGGGTGGTCCCGGGGAAGTTGCCGGCGAACGTGATCGTGGCCCCGAACTCGCCGAGGGCGCGGGCCCAGCACAGCGCCGCGCCGGCGGCCACCGCCGGCGCCGTCATCGGCATGGTGACTCGGCGAAACGTCATCCATGGCCCGGCGCCGAGGGTGGCGGCGGCGTCCTCGAACCGCCGATCGGCGCTGTTCAGCGCGCCCTCGACGGACACGACGAGGAACGGCATGGCCACGAAGGTCTGCGCGATCACCACGCCGACGCTGGTGAACGGGATGGTGATGCCGAACCAGCCATCGAGGTACTGGCCGACGATGCCGCGCCGACCCAGTACCAGAAGTAGGGCCACGCCGCCGACCACTGGCGGCAGCACGAGCGGGAGGGTGACCAGGGCGCGCAGCAGAGACCGGCCGGGAAAACGCGTGCGGGCCAGCAGCCAGGCCAGGGGGACACCGAACAGCAGCGACAGCGCGGTCGTGGCGGTGGCCGTCTCCACCGACAGGAGAAGGGCCTGCCGGACCGCGATCTCGGTGAGCAGATCGGGCAGGGCGGACCAGGGAGCGCGGACGAGCAGGCCGACGAGCGGCAGGAGCAGGAACAGGCCAGCGATCCCGGCCGGCACCAGCAGCGCCCAGGACATCCGGCGGCGCGTTTCCCGGCGAACCGTGCGGCGTGGATGTCCGCCGGTCCGCGGGTCACCCGGCCGGGGTGCCCGATCGCGCGGGCCGAACCGGCCGTGCGGGCCGACAGCCCGTTGCTCCGGCTGACCCCCTCGAAGGAGCGAACCGCCGAGGGTCGACACGGCGGGCAGGCCCTTCTCGCTGATCGGGGTCAACGATGCTCGGGAAGCTCGATGACGACGTTGGTCGACTTCACCGCGCCGACCGCGAGGACGCCAGCTTCCAGCCCGAGTTCGTCGGCGGCCTCCCGGCTCATGAGCGAGACCAGGCGATGCGGGCCGGCCTGGATCTCGACCTGGGCCATCACCGTGTCGCGCACCACGCGGGTGATAATCCCGGGGAAGCGGTTACGCGCGGATTCGGCGACGACCGGCGTCTGGGCGGCGGTCTGTTCGGTCGCCAGATCCTCGGCGAATCCGGCCAGGGTGCCGCCTTCGATCGCCCGGCGGCCGGCGTCGTCCAGGACGGTTGGCAGTCGGCCGCTGTCCGCCCACCGGCGGATGGTGTCGTCGCTGACACCGAGCAGCGCGGCGGCCTCGCTGATCCGGAATCTCGGCATGGGGTGATCGTACCCGCATCTTCGGGAGAACTGCGACGCATGATCCGAAATTACGGAGAAATTACAGAGAAATATCCGCTCCTGCGGGTTGGGCGGCGAGGTGGTCGGATTGACGGGACCGTGTCCTCGACCGACCCGATGCCGGCCGGATGACCGGTTGGCGCATCACGATCCGGTCCGGCGGGGCACGATGCGGAGGTTGCCCTTCTCGGCCCGACTCGTCCCCTGCCCGACTCGCCACTCCTGGAGCACCCGTGACACCGCTCGCTTCCAAACCGACCGCCACCGCCACCACGTCCTACGGTGACCCGGTCGCCGGCCCCGTGCGGATCAACGCGTGCGCTGCTCGTGGCGGGTGATCGGGTGCTGCTCGCCAACGAGCGTGGCCAGAAGTCGTTCCACTTGCCGGGAGGCCGGGTTGAGCCGGGGGAGACCGTGCAGGCGGCGCTGCGCCGGCTGCTGAACGAGCAGGCCGGTATCGAACTGGACTACCTGACGTTCGTGGGCGGCATCGAGAGCATCTCGATCGAACGCGGTGAGCGGACGGGGGTGCTCGACGTCGTCTTCGCCGCTGACCGGTCGTGGGGCGCCGACTTCGGGAGCAGGTTGAATGATCTCGACATCGTCTCGGTGTCCCTTGGGAGCCTGCTCGACCTGGAACTAA
>NZ_CDXDOS010000149.1:0-8279 GCF_978021245.1 Frankia sp. CoBUL1 | reverse complement strand
AGTCACCCCACAGCACGTCTACAAAACGTCACCAATCACAACGTAGCGTGATCTCTGCGCGGCCCTGGGGGGACCTTGGTGCGGCGACGTGACATGACGTACCCGAAGGAGCCCCTTTCGGGGTAGCATTCAAGACTACCCTCGAACCTTCCGACTGGGGGGAGCAGTATGTTCTCACCCATGGGAGCGACACCATTGACGACCGGCCGGGGCAAGGAGATAACCTTTTCGATGTAGCCGGCAGCGGCCATCCGACGAAGACGGACGGCCAGCCTGGAGCGGAGCCGACGTGGCGGTGTGTCCACTTCACCCGCGATCGGATCATGGAAGGCATCGCACAAAGGTGGTGTACGGCCGATCCCGGGACCGACCACCCCTTCATGAATACACCGGTACGCGCCTGATTGACCGGGGGCGCCCAGCCGGAGGTAGCCGGGTTATCGACGTGGATAGGGAGAGGAGCATAATGGGCCCAGTGGCATCGGATTCGATCCCGATGCAGGTGCGCCTGCACCGGACGATGACCCCCGCCGGCTTTGACCACGCACCGGGACCATTCGTCGCCGATGGACAGCCGCCCGACTCTCGCACGCAGCGGGAGCGGGTCCGTCTGGCCCAGATCGAGCTACTGGAGCTGAGCGCCCAGATGACGGCCCCCCATCTCCGGCGGCAGATCCTGCACATCTACTCCCTGCTGCGCAACGAACCGGTCGTCACGCCCGGCCCGCCGAAGCCGCCGCCCTTCCGCCTCACCCTGCGGGAGATGGAGGTACTGACCCTCGTGGCCACCGGCTGCTCCAACGTCGAGGCGGCGGAGCACCTCACGATCCGCGCCGAGACCGTGAAGACCTACATGCGCAGCATCATGCGCAAGATGGGGGTCCGTAACCGTACGGCAGCCGTGCACGCCGCCCGGCAGAGCGGCCTGCTGGACTGAACGCGGCCCGTGGACCGAGGCGGCCCGTGGACCCCGGCGAGACGACGCGCGAGGACTGACCATGACCAGGCCGCGAGCTGGCACACGCCCCGCGGGCCGGCCGGTCCCCTCGGCGTCACGGGTACCCGGCGCCGGGGCCCGTGGCTCATCCGCCTACGGACGCCCCATGGCCGCTGTCAGGTCGGCGGCGTTGCGCTGGCGCAGCACGGAGCCGTGACGACCCTGGAAACCGTCAAGGGGGTTGCTGATCCAGCAGATCCAGGACCTGGCGACGAAGATGAAGCCGCTGCTGCGGACCTGGGGCGGCGCGGCGCAGCAGGCGTACGTCCCGCTGCAGACCACGTGGTCGACGGCGACCGGCGAGTTGACCGAGGACATCCTGGCGCTCAAGACGGCGGTGCACGACTCGAACGGCTCGTTCCAGCAGACCGAGCAGGCCGTCACCAGGACGTTCACGGTCTGAGAGACGGGGCCCCACCCCGCGCGCCCAGCCGTCCGGCCGGGCACTATCGCCGGGCAGACGATGCGCGAGGGTGGCGGCATGGACCCGGCCGGACGGCTCACCAGCCGAGGAGATCCTCCGGCTGGTCGCGGAGGTAGCGGGCCATCGCGTCCTCGTGCTCGCGGCACAGCATGGCGGCGGTGTCGGCATCGCCGTCCCGCACCGCCTCCGCGATCCACCGACACTGCTCCCAGGCCAGGGCGACGCTGTCGGGGTCGAGCAGGAACGGCCGCGAGGTCGGATACCGCGACAGCGAACCGAGCACGTCCTCGAAGAGCTGAAGGGTGGGGCTGCGGGCGATCTCGGCGAGCAGCACGCCCCACTGTGCCCGGGCCCGGGCGTGGGCGTCCCCACCGGCGGCGCCGTCAACGGCGGCGTCAAGGGCGTCCCCACCGGCGGCGTCGACGAAGGTCAGCAGCCGACCCCGCTCAGCCGGATCCGGATTGAGCGCGGCGAGCCGGGCACACTCGGTGGTGATGAGGGCGTGGGTCGCGCTGAGGTCGGCGAACGAGGCCCGACGGGTGCGCAGGAAGACCGACGCCATATGGGCGACCCCGGCCGCGTCCGGCCGCTGTCCGTACAGACCGCCGTGATGACCCCGGCGGACGGTGAGGATCCCCTCGGCCTGCAACAGCCGCACCGCCTGACGCAGCGACGGTCGGCTGACGCCGAGCCGGGCCAGCAGCTCGTTCTCCTGGCCAAGGTACAGGTCGCCGTCCTGCCGGCTGAGAATCTCCTCCCGCAGGACATGGGCGACCGCCGTCGCTGTGCTCACCGCGGCCACCCGTTTCATGCGTCCCTCCTCCCGAGCGTCCCTCCTCCCGAACGTGACGCCTCCCGAGACATGACGCGAACAACATCATACTTTCAGGTACCTGTGAGTTTCAGGTACCGAAGGCAACACCGTCGGCGAGATCGGCGCCGACAGCGGGACGAGCCGGAGCGAACGCCGGCGTACAGGGCGCCACGAGGCCCAAGGGGCGGAGCACGGGGCGGACCTGCGGGGTGACGCACGATGCGCGGACCCGCCGGAAGCGGTGCTGCGCGGCCGGGCCCGATCGTATGATTGTTCAATGAATGAGATGCCTATCTCATATTATGAAACGCCCAGCTGGGATCCCGGGACCTACGACGGGGAGCGCCGCCGGCTCGTCCCCTCCTTCGACCTGCTGTACGGATCGGTCGGCGACCTGGTGGCACGCCAGGGTGGCGCCCGACCGGCGGTGCTCGACCTCGGCGCGGGCACCGGTCTGCTGGCCGCCGCGGTCGTCGCGGCCGTCCCCGACGTCCGGTTGCACCTGTTCGACCGCGCCGCGCCGATGCTGGCCAAGGCCCAGGCGCGGCTGTCCGGCGGCCCAGTCGAGGCCGTCACCGTCGCGGACCTCGCCTCCGCCCTGCCTACCGGCCCGTTCGACGCGGTCGTCTCGGCGCTGGCCATCCACCACCTCGACGACCCCGGCAAGCGCGACCTGTTCCGCCGGGTGCGCGACGTCCTGCGGCCGGGTGGGCTGTTCGTCAACCTCGAGCAGGTCAACGGCCCAACCGCCGCCCTGACCCGGCAGTACGAGGACATGCACGAACGGCAGGCCCGGGCGGCGGGTTCGGACGACGCCGAGTGGGAGGCCGCGTTGCGGCGGATGTCCTTCGATCGGTGCGCGCCGCTCGCCGACCAGCTCGACTGGCTGGCCGACGCCGGATTCGCGCTGGTCGACTGCGTCGTCAAGCACGGCAGGTTCGCGGTCTATGCCGGCTGGCGCCCCTGAATCCGTCCACGGCCCACCCCGTTGCCCGGCGGGGCACCAGCCGGTGAGCCTCACATCAGCTGCCGGGCGACGTCCGTCCGCACACCTGCCAGGGCGGTGTAGGCCGTGCCGCCCGGACATTCGGTGGCCATCCAGTCGCGGTGCCCGCTGACGGCCGGGACGGTACGACGCCTGCCACTCACCGGATTGACGTAGTGGACGGTGCCGAGCGGGTCGAGATGATGCGCTCCGGTCAACGCGAGCAGCACCAGGACGAGCGTGCGACGGGCGGCGGCGGTGGGGGTGCGCGTCCGCAGGTCACCGAGCAGCGCGACGCCGACGTTGCCGGCGTTGAAGTCCGCCACATGCGCACCCGTCACCACGTAGCCGTCCTCCCGGTGGCCGGGAACGCTGTCCGTTCCCGACCACCGGCCCTCGTAGAGCGTGCCCGCCTCGTCGATGAGGAGGTGGTACCCGATGTCCGACCATCCCCGCTCGACCGTGTGGAAGTGGTAGATCGCCCGCACGGTGGCGGCGGGGTTCGGATCGTCGTTGGGCGTCACCGTGTGATGAACCGTGACAACCTGGCCCGGGTGGTACGTCGGTTTCCAACCGCTGCCGGACGAGGGGGACAGCCGTAGCGACTCGTCCGCGCCCCACGCGGCCCGGGGCAGGTAGCGCAGGTCTAGCGTCGCCGGCAGCCGGACGGGGGCGACCGGCGCGGCGGGGACCGCCGACACCCCGGACGCGGTCGCGACCCGGGGCTGCGGCGACGACCTGGGCGCGGCGAAGAGCCCCGGCGACCAGGCGGCGCAGGAAGCCGAGATCGCGGAAAGGGCGGCATAGGCGGACACAATGGGGGCCGTCAACCGCTGCAACGGCCCCGACGTCGTGTTCAGGGCGGTGGACGTCACGGACGTCGCGCCGGGTGGCAACCACAGTTCGTAGCCGGTCGCGCGGTGCGCGGCGACCAGCACGGCGGCGCTCCTCCCCCCGGCCGGCGAATCGTCCCGCTCCGCCGGACAGCCGACCGCCAGCGGCCGCCATGCGTCGAACCCACCCCCCGGCTGGCGCAGCCGGATCTCGGCGCCCCGAGAAACGGCACCGCCGGCATCGGCGGTCCCGGCGGTCCCCGTGCCGGCACCACCGGAACCGGCCCGGCCATCCGCCGCGCGATCGTTCCCGTCACGGGTCCATCGGACCGCCACGTAACCGATGTCGAAATCCGACGTCGCGGGCCCCACTCCCCTCGTCACGGCAGCCAGGGTCCGGGGCACGAGCACGACACGCGTCCCCGGCGCCGAGAGGGCCCGCGCTTCCGCACCGGGTCGGGCCCCTGCGTCCGCTGGCCCGGCCGGGCCAGCGGACGCGCTGCTCGGCGCGGCGGCGAGCAGCGTCTCCGCCCCTCCGCCCAGACCGGCACCGGCGAGACCGAGAATTCCGCGCCGGGACAGACCGGGCTCACGGCGACGCCGACGAAACGGGTCAGCGGCATGGGACATGAGGCGTCCTTCGGGTCGTCATGGTCGAGACATTGGCACGCTACGGTATCCAATGCCTCACTCTTCGCATCAAGGCGCCAAGAGATCCACCACGGGCCACGAGCTGCCCGGCGGCAACGGGGACGGGAATACGTCCCGGCATCGAGGGAAGGTCCATAAGCATCCGCTCGGAAGGACCTGAGCATCCGCTCGGGAGGAGGGGTGCCATGGTCGGGAAGAATCCGCGGACCGACAAGACCGACAAGAAGGCGCAGGCCGACGAGATGCGGGACGACGTTCCGTCCACCATCACCCGCTCCGACGATCAGGCCATCCGCACCTGGAAGAAGACCCACGACTCGGCGGTGAAAACCTACGGTGAGGGTGCGCGTGCCCACCGTGCGGCCTTTGCCGCGCTCAAGCACACCCACGAGAAGGTGGGGGACCGTTGGCGGCCGAAGAGTCGGCCCGGTCCCTCCGACGAGCAGGCCGCCAAGCCGACGCCCGCCTCCCGGCACAGCGGGCCGACCGCCGAGGGCGTGGACGCGGACGCCTCGCTGACACACCTGCGCGCGCTCGCCCGTGAGCTCGACATCCCCGGCCGCTCGACGATGTCGAGGGACGATCTCGTCGATGCGATCAAGAAGGCCAACCGCAGGCGGACCGCGCAGGCCCGCGGCGGCGGGTAGGAGTCGTCAGCTCCCGAGGCTACCGGCCAAGGCCGAGATTGGCGTTTACTACCTATGCGTACTACCTATGCGCTTTCGACGCGGATGTCGTCGAGTGCGAAACCCCGGATACCCATCATGGCCGGTAAGGGCCCACCGTCCGCGCGCCGCCGCGGGCGCAGGTAGTAGTGCCAGGTCGGGGCCGGCCCGACCGGCGGCCGGGCCCCTCGGGTAGGTTCTCCCCGCCCCCGCCGATAAGTGATCTTCGTCGTCATGCGGTTGCCGGGGTCGGAGTGTCCCCCGGGGTCGGGGGGTCCCGCATGCGAGGCCGCTTCGTCGCCGTCCTCCCGCAGGCTGAACCGCGCGTGCAGACGGCGCAGCGGCTCGGGAGCCCACCAGTTGTAGTCGCCCGCCAGGGCCATGAACGCCGGGACGAGGATCGCTCGCACGAGGGTCACGTCGAGCACGATCGACACGGTCAGCCCGACACCCACCAATTTGATCATACTGATGTCCGATGCGGACAGCGCGACCATGACCACGATGAGAGCGAGCGCCACACTCGTGATCAGTGGACCGGTCGTCCCCAGCCCACGGGCGACGGAATCGCGGTTGTCTCCCGTCCGCAGGTACTCCTCGCGGATGCGGGCGAGCAGGAAGATCTCGTAATCCATGCTGAACCCGAACGCGATGAAGAACATCAGGACCGGGCTGGTCATCTCCAGCATGCCCGACACCTGGAAGTCGCCGACCAGACCGGTCAGGTGTCCGTCCTGAAAGACGAACGCCAGCAGCCCGACGGTGGCAGCGAGGTTCAGCGTGTTGAGGAACATCGCCTTCAGCGGAAGGAGCACGCTGCCGGTGAACAGGAACAGCAGGATGAAGGTCGCCGTCATCACGACGGCGAAGGCCGGCAGCAGACTCCGCTTGATGGAATGCGAGGTGTCGAGGAAGTGCGGCGCAAGTCCGCCGATGAGGACGCCGAACGGCGCCGGTACCGCCCGCGGCCTCCGGACCAGGTCCTTCGCCGACTCGGACAGCGGAGACCTGTCGGTCTGCCACACCGACAGCCAGGCGCCGCGGTGCGTTCCGACGTACCTCATCGCAGTCTTCGGCACCGCACCGATCCGCTCGCCCCGCAGGAAGCTGCCGGTGACGGTGTCGATGCGGGCAACGCCCGGCAGCGCGGACAAGCGGGTCGCGTAGTCGGTCAGCTTCTCGGCGTTCCCCGGGTCCCGCGCGTCCACGCCGGGCACCACGATCGGAATCTGGCAGGACAGGCAGACGACGAAGTCCTCCCGCATCGCGTCGTTGACGACGTGAGCCTCCGCGGTCGCCGGCAGGACCGTGTCGTCGGCCAGCGCGAGGTCGAGGTGGCGCAGCGGGGCGGCACACAGCACCAACACGAAGATCGCGACCCCACCGAAGAACACCGGGTGGCGCATGACCCGCCGCGCCAGCGCCGACCAGCCGCGGCCAGCCGCCGAGGCCCCCACGCGGTGGCCACCGGACCGCCGGTGACCCGAGGGGCGCGACCCCGAGCGTCTCAGGGAGCCTCTCAGGCGCGACAACGCCAGCCGGACGTTGCCGCGCTCGATGCGGTCACCGAGCACCATCAGCGCCGCGGGCAGCACGAGCAGTGCGGCCACCTCCGATGCGACGACGACGATGATGCCGGCGAAGGCGAACGAACGCAGGTAATAGATCGGGAAGACCAGCGCGGCCGTCAGGGACAGCGCCACCGTCACCCCGGAGAAGAACACCGTGCGCCCGGCGGTCTCCAGCGTCCGGCGCAGCGCCGCCGCCGGGAGCAGCCCGCGGTCCCGTTCGTCCCGAAAACGTCGCAAGATGAACAGGCTGTAATCGACCGCGAGACCGAATCCGAGGGCGGTCGTCAGGTTCACCGAGAAGACCGACACGTCGGTGAGCGTGGCCGCCAGCCGCAGCAGCGCGAGACTCGACACCACCGACACCACGCCGACCAGGACCGGAAGCAGGGCGGCCAGGACCGTGCCGAAGGCGTAGAGCAGCACGAGGAACACCAGCGGAGCGGAGATCTGCTCACCGTGCGCCAGGTCGACACGGCTGCGCTCGGTCACGTCACGCATGACCGCGGGCGCCCCGCCGAACCGGACCTGGACCCCCGGACCATCGTGGGCGTACCGGTCGTGCAGGGCGTTCAGGCGGTGCTGGATGTGGTCCTCGGAACCGGTGAGCCGAAACACGATCAGGGCCGACCGGCCGTCCTTCGCACGCAGCAGCGGGCTCGCCTCGTTGGGCCCGCCCGGCCAGTACGACAGCACCGAGGTCACCCCCGGCTCCGCGGCGATCCGCCCGGTGAGCTCCCGGCCCAGGCGGGCGGCGATCGGCCCGTCGATACCCGGGGCCGACGTCAGCATGATGGCGACGTCGGGGGGCGCGTCCGGGAACTCCTCGTCGAGCAGCCGCTCAGCCCGCGTCGACGGATCGCCCGGTGCGTAGAAACCACCGGTGGCGAGCTGGTCGTAGATTCCGGCATTCCACGGCAGCAGCACAACCACCAGCAGGCAGGCGGCGGCGAGTAGCCTTCCCCGGTACACGACGGCCGCGTCAGCCACCATCGTGAACAGCGAACGGGGTGGTGCGCCGGTGGAGCCCGCCGACGCGGGGCCGCGGTCGGCCCAGCCCTCGTCCCGTCCGTGCGGCCCCTCGTCCCGTCCGTGCGACAACGCGGCATACGTCACCCGATCGGGTCGGGATTCGCGCTGCTGCGCCGGATCAGCGAACGACGGCATGACGCTCCTTCGAGGATCTCCCGTGCCGATGGATCTCGTAACGGCCGGACGGTGGCCGCCAGCGACCACACGTCCGGGCATGGAGCACCGCATGGAGCACTGCATGGAGCACCGCGAGGAAGTCCCGAGCTTCCGCCTCGAAAGTAGACCCGCCTGGGGTCCCAGTTCCGAACTC
>NZ_CDXDOS010000148.1:0-8288 GCF_978021245.1 Frankia sp. CoBUL1 | reverse complement strand
CCACAGCAGCGGAGCGTCGGCCTGCCTCCAGTCCCATCGGGCGGGGGCCGGCGCCGCCGCGGCCCCCGCCCGATGGGACTGGAGGCAGGCCGACGCTCCGCTGCTGTGGCGCTACCATCTGCACTACTGGGACTGGGCATGGGCATTCACCACCGAGGCTGTCCAGGGGCCGGCGATGTTCGCCCGGCTGTATCTGGCCTGGCGGACCTCCGTGGCCCTGGGCGATCCGGTTGCCTGGTCGCCCTACGTCGTGTCGCTCCGGGCCTGGACGCTGTGTGCCTTGTGGCCCCGGCTCGCGCGGGGAACGCCCGCCGAGATGGCGGTCCTCGCCGACCTCGGCGTCTGCCGGTCCTTCCTGCGCACTCATCTGGAGACCGACGTCGGCGGGAACCACCTGCTGAAGAACTACAAGGCGCTGATCGGGCTGGCGGTCGCCGATGACGACGCCCGCGGCCGCCGACGATGGGTCGACGCGCTGCTGCGCGAGCTCGATCGGCAGGTCCTCAGCGACGGTGGACACTACGAGCGCTCCCCCACCTATCACTGTCAGGTGCTGGCCGACCTCGACGACGTCGCCGGGCTGCTCACCGCGGCGGGCCACGTGGTGCCCGGCGCCCTGCTCGACACGGCCGGCAGGATGCGGGCCTGGCTGACGGCCGTACTCGGACCGGACGGCGTGGTTCCCACGCTCAACGACGGGTTCGCGGTGCCCGCCGAGGCCCTGCGGCTGCTTCTCCCGGCTCCGGTAAGACCGACGCCGATCGCCGTCCAGGGTCCGGGTCCCGTTCCGATCCCGGCACCGCGCCTGGCCGAGATGCCCACCTCGACGTCGCAGTCGACTGTGGGGACCGTGCCCCGTCCGCGGACGCCCGCATCTGACCGGGCCGACGGCCTTCTGCTGGTCGACAGCGGTCTCGCCGTGCTGACGGCTGGACCGTGGCATCTGCTCGCCGACGTGGGCCTGCCCTGTCCCGAGGACCTTCCGGCCCACGCCCACGCCGACACCCTCGCGTTTCTGCTCTGGCACGACGGCCGGCCGCTCCTGGTGGATACCGGGACCTCGACCTACGCCCCCGGACCGGATCGGGACGCCGAACGCGGTACCGCCGCCCACTCGACCGTCATCGTCGATCACGCCGACTCGACCGAGGTCTGGGGCGCGTTCCGGGCGGGCCGCCGGGCCCGTCCCACTCTTGTCACGATGTGCCACCACGAAAACGTGGCGATGTTGGCCGCCGGCCATGACGGCTACCGCCACCTTCCCGGGCGACCCGTGCACTGGCGGACGTGGCGACTCGACCCGAGTGGGTTGTCCGTCGACGATCGGATCACCGGGGAGGGCCGCCACCACGTCGAGGTGCTGTTCCACTTCGCCCCCGGGGTGTCCGTCACCGCTGCGGCGGCCGATACCAGGCGAACCAGTACCACCTCGATCGGGACCACCTCGATCGGGACCAGCCGGAACGCGGCCACCCGGAGCGGGGCCACGGATGCGCTCACGGTGACCACCTCCCAGGGGCGGCTGGTCCTGCGGGCCGGCGGACCGGGGCGGTGGGTGGTGCGCTCCACCCACCGGGCGGTCGGATGGAGCCGTACGGTGCCGGCGTACACCGCCGCGTACGTGATCGATGCCGAGCTGCCTGTCGCGGTACGCACCACGGTCGTCCACGAGGTCCGCTCCGGCGGCACGCGCTCCGGCAACCTGCGCTCCGGCGACACGGAATCGTCGCCCGCCCGCCTCTGACGCACACCCGGACCTGACCCGCCCCGGTCGCACCGCATTACCACGAAACCGAACAAACTGCCCGACAGGAGAACACCGTGCCGACCCTGTCCGTCCTACGCCCTCTCGCGGAACGGCTCACCCACCATCTGGTGGTGGCCCGCCGCCTGCCGCCTCCCTTCCAGGCGACGCGCATCTACGTCTCTTCCGAGGCGGGTCTGAAGTATCTGCGCCCCAGTCTCGCCGCCGTCGATCCGGTCCTGACCGACCTGGTCGGCGAGGTCGTGCGCCCCGGCCACGTGGTCTGGGACATCGGCGCGAACGTGGGACTGTTCGCCTTCGCCGCCGCGTCCGCCGCGACGTCGTCCGGCACGGTCGTCGCGGTCGAGCCCGACACCTGGCTGGTCGGGATGTTGCGCCGGTCGCAGACACGGTCACCACGCCACGGCGGATCATCGGCCACCGATGGCCGCGCCACGGTGAAGATCCTGCCCGCCGCGGTCGGCGCGGCCCCGGGGATCAGCACGTTCCACATCGCGAGTCGCAACCGCGCGACCAGCCATCTGGACGGATTCGGCAGCAGCCAGACCGGCGGCACCCGCGCGGCACAGCTCGTGCCGACCTTCACTCTGGACGGCCTGCTCACCCATTTCCCGGCACCGGACGTCGTGAAAATCGACGTGGAGGGGGCCGAGCACGCGGTCCTCAGCGGTGGGCGCAGGCTTCTGGGCGACATCCGCCCGACCGTGATCTGCGAGGTCACCGGACGCAATGCCGAGGCCGTCGGCGACCTGCTGCGCGGGCACGGGTACCGCATCGTCGACGCGGAGGTTCCGCCGCCGGCCCGGCGGCCCCTGATGGCGGCACCCTGGTCCACGTTGGCCGTGCCAGACGTCCCGCCCTCCACCCCGCGACCCACGTCCGGGCAAGTTCCCGAGTCCCTGGTGCGCGCATGAGGACCACGGCGGTCATCGTCCACTGGGGGCCGACCGGGCCGACGATGGATCTGGCCGCGCAGCTGGCGGCGATGCCTCAGATCAGCGAGGTCGTCGTGGTGGCGAACGACCTGCGAGGACGACCCGACGGCCTCGGGGAGGAGACGGCCTGGCTCGTCCCCCCCGGCAACCTCGGTTTCGGCGGCGGCTTCCGGCACGCGTGTGACGCCTATCCGGCCACCGACTGCTATCTCCTGCTCAACAATGACGTCCAGCTCGTGCCGGCCACCGTCGATGCCTGTCTGGAACTACTGTCCCGCCCGGGCGTGGGCATCGTCGGACCCACTCTGGTCAACGCCGACGGTCTGCATCCGGGCTTCGCCGGGCTCACCCGCGTCTTCACCGTGCCGCGCGCCCGCCGGACCCCCACGGACCACGCCGATGACGTGCCGTGGGTCACCGGCGCGATCACCTTTGTCAAGGCCGAGTGTCATCGGCAGGTGCCGATGGCCGTTCGGTACTTCCTGTACTACGAGGACGTGGATCTCTGCCACCGCGCTCGGGCGGCCGGGTGGCGTGTCCTCGTCAGTCCGGCCCAGGCCTGGCACACCGGTGGGGGGACGGTACCCGGCAACGGCTACACCTACTACACGGTGCGCAACCGGCTGTGGTTCGCCCGCATCCACGGCCGCCCGCGGCAGGTGGCACTGGTGACCGCCTGGTTGCTCCTGGCAGTGCTGCCCCGGGTCGCCGTGTCCGAGCTGGTGCGCCGGCGCGGAATCGTCCGCGTCCACTGCGGCCTGCGCGGCGTCGTGGACGGTCTCGCCCGCATCCCCGACATCGACCAGACCCTGCCCGGGGAACCCCGGGCGTCCCGGTGGAGTACATGGACACGCGAGGCCCGCTCCGTCCCGCGTCCTCGCCCGGCCCAGGACCGGCCGATCGGTCCGTCGGACCCCGCGGGGGGAGCCGACCGGCGGGAGAAGGCGGCCGGCACGGGGGAGCTCACCCGTCCCGGCTGAGCGTGACCACCACTCCGTGGCGGTCGACCACCTGGAAGCCCAGTCCACGCGCGGCGTCGAGCAGGTCCGCCGCGGTGACGGGCCGTCCCTCGAAGGTCGTGTCGTGCATCTCGAACACCGCTCGACGGCACCGGTCCAGCGCGCCCGGATCCCCCAGCAGGAACGACGCCTCCGCACCCTCGATGTCGCTGACGAGGTCGAACTCCGCGATCCTCTTGCGTACCAGCAGGTCCCGAAGCGTGGCCGCCGGAATGGTGACGCTCCGCCGTGACGCGTCGTCCCACAACCGGGAACCGAGGTTGTTCCCGACGAGGGCGAACGCCACCGGACCCACGGCCTGCGTGATCGCCCTGTTCTCCACGTCCAGGGTGATGTGCCCGGCGTACGCGGCCAGGCGTCGCGTGAGGCCCTCGATGAGGTGGGGATTGGCCTCCACGCACACCAGCCGCGAGCCGGGTGCCAGCCGCGAGGCGATATGCGCGCTGGTGATGCCCAGGCTCGCACCGAGTTCCACGACGGTGCCCGAGGTCGTGAGATGACGGCGGATCATCCGGATCTCGGCCCCTTCGTACAGCCGCCAGAACAGCGCCGCCCGCGCCTGCGGGGTGAAGCCGCGGTCAGCCACGTCGAAACGCAGCCCGTGGTTGGGGACCCGGTTGCGGGTGGCCGCCGCGATGACCGTTCCCACCGCCGGGGACGTCAGGGCACCGGCGATCGAGATCTTGGTTCGGTAAAGAACATCACTGGCGTCCATAAGCAAGATTTTTTCCCTTCGTTGCGGGCCGGGCGCCACCGTAGGCGAAGCGTGCCGTCAGGAACAGCACGGCCAGCTGGATGGGCAACGCCGCGAGGAGGTCCCCCACGCTGCTCTCGGAGTTGACCAGTTGGAGGAAGAGCGGAACGAAGATCACGATGTAGCGTAGATCCTTCATCGGGTCCCACGCCTCGTCGATCAGTCGGAAACCGGCGCCCAGTAGTGCCATGCCGACCAGCAGGGGAAGCAAGCCCCCGTGCAGATAGAGGTCGGCCTGGGGGGAGACAGCGGCCGCGGAGTAGATCCGGGCGTTCCCCGAGAGGTACTGCTGTTTGAACTCGTAGCCGGTGGCCCTGATCGGTTTGTCGGGCCAGACCGCCCGGGGCACGGCGGTCAGGACGGGAGCCAGGAACAGCTCGTTGATGTCCCGGTAGGGAACGATGTCGGGAGACAGCTGGACGACGATGGCCAGACTGTCGATGCCTCGCATCCGCGAGGTCAGGTACTCCAACGGTGACTCCCCGGGGCCTTCCCCCGCGGGGGCGTCCCCGGCCAGCGTCCGGCCCAGCACGGTCGGCGCCATGGACACCGCCGACCGAGCGTCCATGGTGTGGCTCTGGCCGCGTACCTGGGCCCGGTAGGAGGCGTTGTAGGGAATCAGCACGAGGACGAAGATGGCGGCGGCCGCGACGATCCACCGCATCGGAAGCCGGCCGCGGGCGACGGAGAACGCGATCAGCACTCCCCACACGCTGGTCGCGAACACCCCCTTCATCCCGCTGGCGACAGCGAAGAGGATCTCGACGGACAGCAGGGCGACGAAGGTCCGCCGACGCCCCCCGCCCCCGTCTTCCCTGCCCCGGGCCAGATCGACGGCGGCGATGAGCAGGGCGGACATCCCGAGGCCGCCGAGCAGGGTGAGCGGCTGGGCGTAGGCACTCGCCTCGGAGACCTTCTGGGACGCGTCGCCCAGGTAGGCATACTGGCCCAGGAGAATCTGCAGGACCCGGGCCGCCACCGAGATCCCGCACAGGATCCACAGCACGCTCCGGTCGCGCAGCCGGGTACCGGTCCCGGGCGCCGCCGCGGTGGCAAACCGGGTGGCCGCGCGCGTCACCAGCCGGCCCGGGCCGAGCAGGTATCCGCAGGTCCACAGCGGCAGGGCGAGGCTCGCCAGGGCGAGTGCCCGCAGCACGCCGTCGAGATGGATCTGCGGGGTGTCCAGCTGGGGGGTGTGCCAGACCAGTGACACCAGCCCGAACGACATCCCGGTCCACAGCAGGTACCAGGGGCCGAGACGGAACAACCCCAGCCCGTAACCACGCCCCGCTCGCGCACCGACCAGGAGCAGCGCGGCGAGGCATTCGAACGTGAACGCCACCGAGCGCAGGACCACCCGGTCGGGCTCGGACGGCAGCCGGAGCGCCTCGACGAACCACGGCACCACGCCGACCATCACGATCATCAGCCACAGCAGCGGCGGACGGCGGACGGGGTGGGCAACCCTCCCACCCGGCACGGCCGGGGCGATCACCACGGCGCACCCGAGGGGATCGGCGAGGCGTCGCCGGCAGGCGTGCCTGAGTGGCGCCGCGGACATCCCGCGAGCGGGCAGGCGGCCCGGGACGTCCGCCAGCAGAGAGTTCGCCAGCAGAGAAGATCAGGCATGCCCGAACCTCACGCCGTCCGGTCGCGGGGCAGCGGCGTACGCCGCAGGGTGACGGCGACCTGTTCGAAACGCTCCCAGCCGTCGTGGAGCGCGAGCACGTTCGGCGAGAAGACGCCCTGCCCGGTCAGCCCGTGCCGGCTCAGATTGAGGATCCGGTAGCCGGCGGCGGCCAGCAGCGAGACCAGCTCACCGGGATTCTCCCCGGCAGCCCGCCGATCCCCTTCGCCGCGGTGGCTGTTCTCGCCGGAACGGTCTCCGCCGCAGCGGGCGGGGCGGGGCGGCATCGCCAGCAGGAGGGCCGGCCGATGCGCCCGTAGGAGCTCACCGGCGCCGCGCAGCACGTCGAGGCTCTCGGCCTCACCACCGATCCTGACCAGGGCGGGTGGTCGGTGCCGCGCGGCGTGGGCATCGAGGGTGATGGGCGTCGCGCCCGGGATGGGCGCGACGCCCACCGCGGCACTGGCACCCACCGCGGCAGTGGACAGGTGGACACTCGAGAGCCGGCTGCGCTCGACCAGTGCCGCGAGCGTCGCCCCGGTGCGCGGTGCTTCCTCGAAGGCATGCACCTCGCCTGCCGCTCCCACTACCCCGGCCGCCCACAGGGTGTAGATCCCGAGGCCAGCAGCGACGTCATAGCAACAGTCACCGGGGCGCAGAACCGCGTCGAACACCGGCGCGAGCGCTGGTGGCCGATAGCGGGGACCGCTGTAGGCGTTCGCAGGGTCCTGCATCCATCGGGTCGGCCAGCCACGACCGCGCGGGCTGGGAAGGCCCGCGGCCAGACGTCCCGCCAGCCGCCAGCGCAGCGGACCGGCACGATGCCCGGAGATCGCAGCGAGGTTTCCAGAGCCATCCTGAGTCACATACTTAAAGTAGTCGACGTCTTACAAAGAGCAATGTACTGAGGTCACGAATCCGTCGCGTCGTCCTCGCCCACCTTGACCGCCGGCCCCGGTTCACCAGTCCGCACGGTGAACCCGTCGCGGTCACCGCTAAGCACGTCCGAGCCTGCCGGCGGCTCCTGACGGGGCACCAGCCACGGGGACCGCCGCCGCTCGACACGTCCGTGGAACCAGGCCACGGTGCGGGCAAGCCCGTCCCGTACGTCCACCAGGGGCCGCCATCCAAGCGCCTCCCGCGCCAGCGTGATGTCGGGGCAGCGCACGGTGGGGTCGTCCTGCGGTCGCGGAACGAAGGTGATCGGGACGTCAGCCCCGCATACCTCCACGACGAGCCGCGCCGCATCAATGATCGTCATCTCCTGGGGATTGCCGAGATTCACCGGACCGGGAAGGTCGCTGTCCAGCATGCGCACGACCCCCTCCACCAGATCGTCGACGTAGCACAGCGACCGGGTCTGGCGACCCTCGCCCGCAACGGTGACGGCTTGGCCACGCAGGGCCTGCGCAATGAAGGTCGGGATGGCACGCCCGTCGTCGGCGCGCATCCTCGGCCCATAGGTGTTGAAGATCCGGATAATCCCGGTGGACGTGCCGTGGGTGGCGCGGTGGGCGGTGGTCAACGCCTCGGCGAAGCGCTTGGCCTCGTCGTACATGCTCCTCGGACCGATCGGATTGACGTGGCCCCAGTACTCCTCCGGCTGGGGGTGGACCCGGGGGTCGCCATAGACCTCCGAGGTGGAGGCCAGAAGGAACCGGGCGTTCTTGCGATATGCCAGATCCAGCAGGTTCGCGGTACCCGACGCACCGACCGACAGGGTCTCCAGGGGCAGGGCCCGATAGTCCACCGGGGACGCGGGGGATGCGAAGTTCAGCACGGCGTCGACCGGGCCAGTGACGTCGATCGGCTCGGTCACGTCCCGCCGCAGCAGGCGGAACCCGCCATACCTCCGAAGATGGTCGATGTTGTCCGGCCGGCCGGTGAGGAAGTTGTCGACGCAGATCACCTCGGCACCCCGAGCCAGCAGGCGGTCACAGAGATGGCTTCCGAGGAAGCCGGCCCCACCGGCGACGACGACCCGCCTGGTCACTCCAACCACCACCCGTGAGTAAGGAAAGCCGGGCCATGGGCGTCACGTACCGCTATCGGTCGACAACGACACTGCGCACCCCTCGGGCAGCCCCCCTTCTATCACTGACAGTGATAGAAGGGGGACGACCGCGGCGGGGAACCCGCGTGTCTCCACCCGATGACGCCGCAACCGCCACCCACCGCCACTCAGGCC
>NZ_CDXDOS010000147.1:0-8322 GCF_978021245.1 Frankia sp. CoBUL1 | reverse complement strand
GCCCCGACAGCCCAGACAGCCCCGGCCGTGGCCCCGACCGGCGCTGCCCCCGTCCGCGGCCAGACCGAGAAGCTCTCCCGCCTGCGGGCGTTGGTCGCTCGCCGCATGGTCGAGTCGCTGCAGATCAGCGCGCAGCTCACCACCGTGGTGGAGGCCGACGTCACCCGGATCGCGCGGCTGCGGGACCGGGCGAAGAGCGGCTTCCAGGCTCGGGAAGGCGTCAAGCTGTCATTCCTGCCGTTCTTCGCCTTGGCGACCTGTGCGGCGCTGCGTGAGTTCCCGCAGCTCAACTCCAGCATCGACGTCGAGGCGGGCACGGTCACCTACCACGGGGAGGAGAACCTCGGCATCGCCGTGGACTCCGAGCGTGGGCTGGTCGTGCCCGTCATCCACAACGCCGGCGATCTCAACCTCATCGGACTGGCCCGCAAGATCGACGACCTGGCGAGCCGCACCCGGGCCAACCGAATCTCGCCCGACGAGCTCGGCGGCGGCACCTTCACCCTGACGAACACCGGCAGTCGAGGCGCCCTGTTCGACACTCCGATCATCAACCAGCCGCAGGTGGGCATTCTCGGCACCGGCATCGTGACGAAGAAGCCGGCCGTCGTCGACGATCCGGAGCTGGGCGAGATCATCGCTGTTCGTTCGACGGTGTACCTGTCCCTCACCTACGACCACCGCATCGTCGACGGTGCCGACGCGGCTCGCTTCCTGGCCTTCATCAAGCACCGGCTGGAAAACGGAGCCTTCGAAGCCGAACTCGGCCTGTAGCCCGGTCACGGCCGGCTGACCGTCCGGTCAGCCGGCCGTGACCGGGACGTTCTCCGAGACCCGCCAACCGGAGCCGGTACGGATCAGGGTGAGGTCACGTCGTTCCGGCGACTTCGCCGCCTGATGCGCCAGCACCTTCCCCCCGGCGTCGAGGAAGTCGTAGGCGTTCAGGCGTTGGGTGACCCGCAGCACGGTGCGGTCCGGTTCCTCGACCCGGACCTTGAGATCGAGGATGTCGCTGCGCAGTGCCGAGGCATGCGCCCCCCTCGCGACCACCTGCCTCATCAGCGCGATATCCGAAGCGTGCAGCTCACTACCCGCGGCATCAGACTCCGTCAGGAGGCTCTCGTCAGCCCGCTCGAACGCACGGCTGCGCGCGGTGTTCAACTCGGCGAGTACCGAACGCCAGACCTGCTCGGGCGACTGGTTGGCGACCGGCGACGCCGTCGGTCCCCGCCCGGCCGCGGAGGCTGCACCGGTTGGTGGCGCGGACGTCCCGGCCGCGCCGGGTGCATCGTCCTTCTCCGGGCTGGCCAACAGCAACGCGACGGCCGCCACGACCACCAGCAGGCCCAGCCCGGCGGTCACCGGGAACAGCAAGCGCTGGCGGCGGGCTCCCACCCGACGCGGTCGGCGCGCGGAGGTCGGCCGGGTGCTCCGGCCCGGGGAGCCCGAGGCGGTCGTGTGCCCACGCGGACCTCGCTGCGTCCCCTGGCCGCTTCCGGTGGATCCGCCGGAACGCGGTGACCGCGGCCCCGGAGCAGCCGCACCCGGGGTGGCCAACCCCTTGCCCCCGGAGCCCCGACCGCCACCGCGGGCGGCCTTCCGAGGGTTGGTCGTCGCACGGGTCGATCGTCGGGGCGGTGGCGGCAACGAGTCGAGCAGCTCCGCGGCGTTGACGGCCGTCGCTCCGGTGATGGCCCGGTCGGGCTGGGCCGGATCGTCGGGCGGGTCCACCCAGGGGATCGCCGGCAGGGTGTCGGTCGGCGAGGGACCGCGCCGCGCCGCGCCACCCGGCTCGCCGCCGCCCGCCTCGCCGCCGCCCGCCAGGCGGACCGGGAGCGGAGTCGCACTGCGGGCCAGCGACGCGGCGAGTTCCAGGGCGCTCGGTCGCCGACGCGGGTCGTCGATCATGGCGGTCGCCACCGCCACCGCCACCGCCACCGCGGCCGCGTCTGGCCCGGTGGCCTCACGCATCGCCCCGAGCAGCAGAGTGGCCAGGTCATGGACGTCCGCGGACGCGGCCTCGGGTGGAATCGGATCCGGTCTGGCGGCGTCGGCCAGCGCCGCGACCCCGAGCCCGATCAGAACCGGACGCCCGTTCGGCTCCAACAGGATGTCCGCACGCTCGAGCCGGCCATGCACGACGCCGACGGCGTGCGCGGCGGCCAGGGCCTGCGCGATCGGCAGACCGATCGTGACGACCTCACCGGGGTCCAGGTCCCCGCGGGCGGCGAGCAGCCGCGCGAGGCTGACACCGCCGACGACCGGCTCGGTGATCAACGCCAGGCCCTCCGCGGTCGGCAACACCGCCACGACCGGCACCAGATGGGGATGCTCCAAGTCCACGAGGGCCCGGGCCGCGATGACCGCCGCGGAACGCAGCACCGGGTCCGGCGCCAACCGCACCCGCCGCACCACGCACTCGATTCCGGACTGGTCGAACTGACCCGACCAGAGCTCTCCAGAGCCGGCGTCCCGCAGGCGGGAACGCATGCTCACCCCCGGGACCTCGGGTACGCCGCCGACGCGCCGGGCCGGCCTGTCCGCGGAATCGTCGGTGAAGGTCACAAGAAGCGACGCTAGGCTCAAACCGGTCCGGTCTGCCTACCTCTTCGTCCGGTTGTGGATAACTTTTTACGATCCACCGCGGGGTATGCGATCGACGACCGTCACATGCGACAGCCTTCAGAGAGCGACGAACCCGTGCAGATCCTCGCTACCAGCGGTGGCTTCCTTCCGGACGGCCGCTACGGAGCCAAGGTCGGTCCCATCCTCCATCACGCCATCAGTCTGTCCGCAGCGGGCGCACGGCCCCGGGTCTGCCTGCTGCAGACCGCCCTGGGCGACGACCAGGCCGCCTACGCCCGCGGGTATGCGGCGTTCAACCGCGACCGGCCCGACGTGCTGCTCTCCCACCTCACGCTGTTCCCGATACCGAACATCGCCGACATCCGCGCCCATCTGCTGGCGCAGGACGTCGTCTGGGTCGGTGGGGGCAGCGTCGCCAACCTGCTCGCGGTCTGGGCCGTGCACGGGCTCGGTGAGATCTTCCGCGAGGCGTGGGAGACGGGGGTCGTGCTCGGTGGAGTCTCCGCCGGTTCACTGTGCTGGCATGTGGGCGGCACCACCGACTCCTTCGGCCCGGCTCTCCGCCCGGTGACGAACGGCCTCGGCTTGCTGCCCTTCAGCAACACCCCGCACTACGACTCGGAGGCCGGCAGGCGGCCGCTGTTCCAGCGGCTGGTCGCCGAGGGCACGCTGCCGGCCGGATGGGCGACCGACGACGGAGTGGGTCTGCACTTCCACGGCACCGATCTCGTCGAGGCGGTGGCCGACCGGCCCGGGGTGCACGCCTGGCGGGTCGAACGCGGTCCGGACGGCACCGCCGTGGAGACCGCGGTGGTGCCCCGCCTGCTACCCACGGTGCCCCGCGACTGAGCCGGCAGGCTTATGATTGTGGATGTTTTCGGGCTTTCCGCGGCCCCCACCGCGAAGCATGGGACAGACAGCGCTTCCTCGCCAAAATCCGCTTGGCCGCGGAGCCTCCCCTCCTTTGAACCGGTCGCCGAGCAAGCTGAGCAGATGGAGCTGGTGGTATGACCGCCGTCGCCCCCGAGGGTCGTCCGCTGCTGCGCATCGAGGCCCGTAATGCGCAGACGCCGATCGAACGCAAGCCATCGTGGATCAGGACTCGGCTGCGCACCGGCCCGCAGTACCAGGACGTCAAGGGGCTGGTCCAATCGGCCGGGCTGCACACGGTGTGCGAGGAAGCCGGCTGTCCCAACATCTACGAATGCTGGGAGGACCGCGAGGCGACCTTCCTGATCGGCGGGGAGGTCTGCACCCGCCGCTGCGACTTCTGCCAGATCGACTCCGGGCGGCCTGCCCCGCTCGACCATGACGAGCCGCGCCGGGTGGCGGAGTCCGTCGCCACCATGGGCCTGCGGTACGCGACGGTCACCGGAGTCGCTCGGGACGAGCTCGCGGACGGCGGCTCGTGGCTGTACGCGGAGACGGTCCGCCAGATCCACGCACGCTCGGCCGATACCGGCGTGGAGGTCCTGATCCCGGACTTCGGCGGCCGGCCCGACCGGTTGGGCGAGGTGTTCGAGGCGGCGCCCGAGGTACTCGCCCACAACCTCGAAACCGTACCCCGGATCTTCAGGCGGATCCGGCCGGCGTTCCGGTACGAGCGCTCACTCGACGTGCTGCGCCAGGCCCGCCAGGCCGGGCTGGTCACGAAGTCGAACCTCATCCTGGGTCTGGGTGAGACGGCGGAGGAGATCCACACGGCCCTGCGGGATCTGCGGTCGGCGGGGTGTGAGCTGCTCACCGTGACCCAGTACCTGCGCCCGACGCCGCGGCACCATCCGGTCGAGCGGTGGGTGCGGCCGGAGGAGTTCCTCGACTGGGGACGTGTCGGCGCGGAGCTCGGGTTCTCCGGGGTGATGTCCGGTCCGCTCGTCCGGTCTTCCTACCGGGCCAGCCGCCTCTACCAGCAAGCGATGACGGCACGTGACCAGGACCGCAGCGAAATGTCCGTTCCCCCGGAAAGTGTGTCGGAGAACTCTCACGGGCAACGGCCGAGTCCGTGGTGACCATTCCTCGAAGCAGCTAGAATTAGCTTAGAGTTATCCACTCGTTACATGGGGGTCATCCTCTTCGCCCATCATCGAGGTGTGTGCCCACGACCGTGCCGGGAGGTCGTTCCCATCGTGCTCCGTTCACTGCTCAGCGTTCTCGAAGAAGTGACCCTGCTGCTGCTGCCGCACGGAGGTCAGAAGACCGCGCGTCGTAACGCCTGGCGGGCGGCCACCGATCTGCACGTGACGACCGGCTATCGATGGATAGATACCACCGTGCCGCTTTCGGTCACGTCGGTCACGCCCGCGCCGCCCCGAGTCACCACCCCGGGCCGCCGCCCCGCGTCCGCGCGCGGTCGCCGCCCAGCCCTGATCCGCGTCACGCCCTGATCACGCCCGGCAGTCAGATCCGTCGGACTTCCCGCCGGCCAACGGCGATCAGCGAGCACGGGACGAGTATCCCTACCGCTAGCCAGGAGGCCGTAGGCTCGCGGTCATGGCACTGAAGAAGAAGCCGACGGACGCCCCGGGGCCGGCGACCCCTGGGGCGGCGGGGAAGGACCAGTCGGCGGGCGCAGCCGACAAGAACGGCGCGGCTGGCAGGCGCGGCACCAACCCTGGTGCCGCGGGGAAGACCCCCGGTGCGGCCGGCAAGGCTGGCGCGGCCGGTCGGAACGGCCGCGGCGGCGGGACGGGACCGGGAAAGGGATTCACCACTCGGGTCGCCCAACTCCGGATGATCTACAAGGTCACCCGGCAACGCGATCCGCGGGCGCTCTGGATCACCCTGGCGGGCTTCCTCGCCCCGGTCGCCGTCGGCATCGTGCTCGCAATCTTCGTCGGTCCGCTGTACCTGTGGATTCCGATCGCCCTTCTGCTCGGGGTAGTCGTCTCCCTGAACCTGTTCAGCCGGCGGGTGCAGCGGACCGCCTACGCCGAGATGGAAGGCAAACCGGGCGCCGCCGCCGGAGTGATCGAACGGATGCGGGGCGAGTGGCGCATCACCCCCGCCGTCGGCGTCAACCGGCATCAGGATGTGGTGCACCGTGTCGTCTGCCGGGCCGGGGTCGTGATCATCGCGGAGGGTCGCGGGCGTGGCCCGCGGGAACTGCTCGCCGCCGAGAAGCGCCGGATCCGCAAGGCGGTCGGCGACACGCCGGTGACCGACATCATCATCGGCACCAGTGAGGGGGAGACTCCCCTACCCAAGCTGCAGAGCACCCTGATGCGGCTGCGGCGCACCCTGCGCCGCAGCGAGGTCGACGCCCTTGACCGTCGCCTGCGGGCGATGGGCGGCGCGGCGCTGCCGATCCCGAAGGGACCGATCCCCCGCAACATCCCGCGCGGCGGCCGCATCCGATAGCGCCGCCGCCAGGCGTGGTCCGCTGTGCGGCCCACGGTGGCCCACCCCGAAGCCTCGAAGTGGAGGGGATCCGCGCTACTTCTCGGGGCCGGGCTTCTCGGGGTCGCGCACCACCACAGTCCCGGCGGCACGATCGTGAAGGCCGCGTAGGTCACGGTCCCAGATGAACACCGGGATGAACAGGCCCAGCAGAACGGTACGCACGACGATCCACGGCCAGGACTGCCGACCGCAGTCACGCAGCCGGATCACACGGATGCCGGCCAGCCGCATGCCGATCGTCTGACCGGCCGTACCGACGAGGATCAGCTCTTCGAGCAGGAAGAGCGCGTAGATCGCAAGGCCACGCGCGTCTGCGGCGTAGCTCAGTCCGACGATGTACAGCACGCCGACGATCAGGTTCGCGACGACCGCGTCCACGAGGTAGGCCAGCAGACGCGGGCCGAACCCGACCACGGATCCTCGGCCGTCCCGCGGCAACCCGAGGCGTACCCCGGGCGGGGTGTCCCGTGGCAGACCTGGCCCGTCAAGCCAGCCTCCAAGTGCTCGTCCCACGACGCAAGCTTATGTGGCACCGCAACATGCACCCAACTCATCACGTTGAGTAATGAAGTGGGTTTCGGTAACGCTACGGAAACCATCCCGTGATGTCGTACACCGATGACCTGGTGACCGGAGACACGCCAACATGGCGTAACCTGTGGGCCTAAGAAGCGTGACGCGATGCTGGAGGACGAATGTTCACAAAAGCAGAAGACGTGCTTCGCTATATCCGGGACGAAGACGTTCAGTTCATCGATGTCAGGTTCTGCGATCTTCCCGGGATCATGCAGCACTTCACCATCCCGACCCAGGTCTTCGCGGAGTCGGTGTTCACCGAAGGTCTGATGTTCGACGGCTCGTCGATCCGCGGCTTCCAGGCCATCCACGAGTCCGACATGCTGCTGCTACCGGACCCGCACACCGCTTTCGTGGACCCCTTCCGCGAGCACAAGACCCTCGCCATGACGTTCTTCATCCATGACCCGATCACCAAGGAACAGTACTCCCGGGATCCGCGCAACATCGCCAAGAAGGCGGAGGCCTATCTCCGGGGCACCGGCGTCGCGGACACCGCGTATTTCGGTCCGGAGGCGGAGTTCTACATCTTCGACGATGTGCGTTATGACTACAACCCCTACGGGTCGATGCACCAGGTCGACTCGGTCGAGGCCGCCTGGAACACCGCCCGGAAGGAAGAGGGCGGAAACCTCGGGTACAAGCCGAGGTTCAAGGGCGGCTACTTCCCGGTGCCGCCCACGGACCACTTCACCGACCTGCGTTCCGAGATGACCCGGGTGCTCTACGAGACGGGTATCACCGTCGAGATGCAGCACCACGAGGTCGGCACCGCGGGCCAGGCGGAGATCGACATCAGGTACGACACGCTTCTGAAGACCGCCGACAACCTGATGCTCTACAAGTACGTCATCCGCAACGTCGCCCGCGGCCGCGGCAAGACCGTCACCTTCATGCCGAAGCCGCTGTTCGAGGACAACGGATCCGGTATGCACGTCCACTCCAGCCTGTGGAAGGACGGGGAGCCACTCTTCTACAGCCCGAACGGGTACGGCGGTCTCTCGGACACCGCCCGCTACTACATCGGGGGGCTGCTGCACCACGCCCCGGCGCTGCTGGCCTTCACCAACCCCACCACGAACTCCTACCGTCGGCTCGTGCCCGGCTACGAGGCACCCGTCAACCTGGTCTACTCGGCCCGCAACCGGTCAGCGTGCTGCCGCATCCCGCTCAGCGGTGACTCGCCGAAGGCCAAGCGGGTCGAGTTCCGCGTGCCGGATCCGAGCTGCAACCCGTATCTCGCCTTCGCCGCGATTCTGATGGCGGGACTCGACGGCGTGCGGAACAAGATTGATCCGCCGGACCCGATCGACAAGGATCTCTACGACCTCCCGCCGGACGAGTTGGCCGCGGTTCCCCAGGTCCCGGGTTCGCTGGAGAAGGTGCTCGATGCGCTGGAGGCGGACAACGAGTTCCTGCGGGAGGGCGACGTCTTCACCGCGGATCTGATCGAGACCTGGCTGGACTACAAGCGGGTCAACGAGGTCGACGCCATCCGCCTGCGGCCGCATCCATACGAGTTCACCCTCTACTACGACATCTGACGCCCAGCCGTAAGGTTCCGGCCATTGACCCATCGCCGGGCCTCGGGCGATCCGGCGGGCGCCGAGGCGGTGACCACAACCGGGTCCCGGACAGGTGCGGCACCGGTGAACCGCGGGGGGTCGGTCACGCTCTCGAGGCGGGGAGCCCTGATTGACCCCTGCGGTTCGTCTGGTCCTTCGCCGCGGCGCCAGAAGGCCTCTTCGAGCCGGGGACGCG
>NZ_CDXDOS010000146.1:0-8336 GCF_978021245.1 Frankia sp. CoBUL1 | reverse complement strand
CCGGACACTCCAATTCATAGCCACTTAACGCAACAGGCCGTCACACCACGCGACCTTCGCGCAGCCCTGGGGAACCAGGTACGATGGTGGAAACCGCACAGACATCGGTACCGCCGTGCCGGACCGGAGCTGGTCCGCAACAGGTCTAGGACTTGGCCGCGACCGCCAGGAGCCGGCCCAGAACCATGCCCAGGGGAGACGATGACCAGTACAACGGAATTCGATGCGGCTTTGGCGCCGGCGCGAGACGTGGTCGCTGCGCAGCGTTCCGAGACCGACGCGTCGGTCGGATACGTCCAGGGCATCCTCAGCCACGACATCTCCACGGAACTCAGTCGGCTGCAACTGCTGGAATCACAGGTGGACCCGGCCACGCACGCCGTTCTCGAGGCGCGGGGAATCGCAGATGGAGGGCGGTTCCTGGAAATCGGTGCCGGTGCGGGTTCGGTCGCCTACTGGCTGGCCGACCGGTTCCCCGGCGGGGAGGTGACCGCGGTCGACGTGAGCACGAGTTTCCTCGACGACACCGGCCGGTCGAACCTGCGGATCGTCCAAGCGGACGTGCGCACCCACGACTTCGAGCCGGGCTCCTTCGACCTCATCCATGCCCGCACCGTCCTCATGCACATCCCCGAGCGTGAGGAGGTACTGCGGCGGCTGGTCTCCTGGCTGGCCCCGGGCGGCTGGCTGGTCACTGAGGATCTCGCGCTGTCCCCGGTTGACTCGTCACCGCACGACGGATTCCGGCACGCCTTCGAGGCGATCGGCCAGGCGATGGCGTCGTCGATCGGGTCGGACCTGTGGTGGGGGCGAACGCTGCCGGTGCCGCTGACCCGAGCGGGCCTGGTCGACGCCGGTCTGCACGCCACGTACTACCCGGTTGGCGGCTCCAACGAGATCGGGCGCCTGTGGCGTGCGACGTTCAGCCAGTCCGCCGACTACCTTGTCGCCAGCGGCCTGCTCACCCGCGCCGATCTCGACTCGGCCCTGGCCCTGCTCGCCGATCCCGACTTCCTCGACCTCGGGCCCAGCATCATCGCGGCCTGGGGCCGGCGCCCCCCGGCCTGAGCTTACGGGCGCGGGAACTTCCGTCTCCGTCCTCCGTCCTCCGTCTCCGCCCTCCGTCTCCGTGACGACCATCTGACCGAACACCGTCGACCACCCGTGAGGTACTCCCGTGACCACTCCGCGCTTCGGTGTCACCCTTCCTCTGCCCGGCATCCCGCTGCGGGACCATCGACGCATTGTCACGGGACTCGCTGACGCCGGCTACAGCGACGTGTGGACGGCCGAAGGCGGCGGCATCGACGCGTTCACCCCGCTCGCGGTCGCCGCCGCCTGGGATCCCCGGGTGCGCCTGGCGAGCGCGATCGTGCCCGTCCACACCCGCGGCCCGGCGGTGCTCGCCCAGACCGCGGCGACCCTGGCCGATCTGACGTTCGGCGGGCTTGTCCTTGGCATCGGTTCGTCGGTGCCCGCCCACGTGACCGACCTCAACGGCATCCCGTTCGACGAGCCCTTCCGCCGGACCCGGGACACGCTTCGTTTCCTCACCCGGGCGCTGCGCGGCGAGGTGGTCTCCGGCGCCTTCGACACGTTCGCGATCCGCGGCTTCGCCATACCGAATCCTCCGACCGAGACGCCGAAGGTCATCCTGGGAGCGCTGCGACCCGGCATGCTCAAGCTCGGCTTCACCGAGGGGGGATGGTGCCGTCACCAATCTGTTGTCCCCCGAAGATCTGATCAAGGTCCGCGCCGTCGTCGGACCGCAGCCAGCGGGCAAGGAGCTGGTGGTGAAGGTCTTCGTGAGCCCGAACGCCGATCCGGACGTCGCCCGCCGCGACAGCCGGCCGTTCCTCACCTGGATCCTCAACCAGACCCCCTACCATGCCTTCCACGAATGGCTCGGCAACGGCGAACGGCTCGCCGAGTCCCACGAGCGCTGGACCGCCGGGGACCAGCGTGGTGCCGCTCGGGCGCTACCCGATGAGGTCATTGACGCCCTGTTCATCCACGGCACGCCCGAGCAGTGCCGCGACCAGATCGCCGCATATGTGCAGCCCGGGGTCACCGCGATCCAGCTCTACGTCCGCCTGACTCCGTCCTTCCTGCTCGGCTCGTGGGACACCGCCGGATCGGCCGGATCGGCTGGATCAGCCGGCGGGGGAGAGCAGGACCTGGCCGACCGGGTCCTCGGCCTGCTGAGCACGCTGCGCCCCCGCATCCCAACGCCGGCTGGCGTCGGCTGATCGATCTCGCCGGACGGACCGTGCCGGTTTCCCGACCACGGGCCGCGCCGCTACCTGACCACGGCCACCGGGCAGTGCGCGTGCAGGACGCACTGGTGGCTCACCGAGCCGAGAAGAAGTTCGGCGAAGCCGCCGTGCCCGCGGCTGCCGACCACGAGCAGCTGCGCGTCAGCCGAGGCCCGCAGCAGCGCATGGGCGGGGCCATCGGCGACGGTCTCCTTCATAACGGGGATGGGTAGCCCGCCGGCGTGCTCGGTGACGATCGTGGAGACGGCCTGGTCGAGGGTCTGCTGGGCCTGCTCCGCCAGCACCGATCCGATATCGGCGTAGCTCCCCGGGTAGATCGGGATGTCCAGGTGCCAGGCATGCACGACGTGCAGGGCGCTCTTGCGGAGCATCGCCGCCTCGACGGCCCACCGTAGTGCCGTGAGCGAGGGGGCCGAGCCGTCCACACCGACGACCACCGGCCGGTCGTCGACGCCGGCCGGGGCGACTGGCCGTACCACGACGACCGGTAGGGAGGCATAGTGCACCACACCCTGGCTCACCGAGCCGCTCACCAGCCGGCGCAGGGCCCCGTGACCGCGCTCGCCGACGACGATCATCCGCGCGCCGACCGCTGCCCGCAGCAGCTCCGGGACGGGACTGCCCTCCTCGACCCGCCGGATGATCCGCACTGTCGGATCGCTGACCCGGGCGGCGGTCAGCGCGGTGTCCAGAACCCGCGTGGCGGCGTGCGCCAGGCCCTCGCGGTCGGCGTTCGCCGCGGTCTCGAAGACCGGCCGCGGTTCGCCCGTGACGTCCCATACCAGTACCGCGATCACCGGGACCAGGCGCCGGGCGGCCTCGTCACAGGCCCACCGGATCGCGGCGACGGACGCGGGTGAACCGTCGACCCCGACGACGATCCCACCGGTGGCGGACTCCGCGTCCGCCACCTCGACGGCCTGCCCGGCGGGGTACGCGCGCCCCGCCGGCCCGGCGGGGCGCGCGTACCCCGCGCTGTCCGGCCGTGCCGTGGTGTCCGGCATCGCCATCACCCTCTCGCCGTGGTGTCCCCCGCCACTGCCATGGTTCCGCCTGAAGGTGACCCCCGCGACGTGACGCGCGGGGTGAGGCGGTGGGGCCTGCGGCCGGTCATGACCCTGCCGGATGGCCCGCGGCCTGAGGTCGCAGAGGTGGTTGGTCGATGGAGCGCCGGGTGGTGTGCCGGCCGTCAGCGGCCGATGGTGCGGTGCAGGAACGCCAGAACGACGCCCATCCGTTCCCGGGTCGGGAAGGCACCGCCGTGGCCGGCGCCCGGCACGATCGTCACGTCCACTGCCGGCGCTCCGGCGGCGCGCAGTGCGTGGGCGAGTTCCAGCGACTGCTGGTGGGGGACCGTGCAGTCCGCGTCCCCGTGCTCGATCAGGAACGGCGGCAGCGGCCCGCGGCTCAGGTAGTTCAGGGGGCTCGCCACCCGTACCAGCTGGGGCACGGCTGTCACGGTGCGGCCGAGGAACCGCGACTCCGGCGAGTGGGGCCGGTCGTGCTGGGCGTCGGCCACGGTGCACCGCTCGTTCGCGCGCAGCTGGGCGTCCATCGAGGCGAAGTTCACCGGGCCATAGAAGTCGACGACGGCCTGGACGTCGCTGGACACCCCGGGGTTGCCGAGATCCGGGTCGTCGAACATCGCCACGCCGCTCGTCGTGCCCAGCATCACCGCGAGGTAGGCCCCGGCCGACGCGCCGGTCGCGGCGATGCGGGAGGGGTCCAGGCCATAGCTGCCCGCGTGGGCCCGCAGCCAGCGGACGGAGGCCTTCACGTCCTGGACCGCGGCCGGGAACTTCGCCTCCCCGGACAGCCGGTAGTTCAGGCTGGCGACGGCGTATCCGGCGTGGACGAGTGCCCGGACCACCGGCAGGTCGTCCCGCTTGTCGCCGAGCATGAACGCGCCACCGTGGATCGTGAGCACCACCGGCAGGACCGTCCCGGGGGCCACCCGGGCCCCCTCGGCACCCGCCGTCGGGGTCGGCGGGGAGGGGCGGTAGAGATCCAGCCGCTGTGCCGGCGAGACCGGCGCGTAGGGCACGTCGCGCAGGATCCACAGGCCGTCGGACTCCTCGGGCGTGCCGGCCTGCGCGAGTGCGCTGTTCGGGCCACCCGGGCCCGACGCTGTCGGCGACGCGGGGCGAGGGGTGGAGCCGTGCCGGGAGCACGCCGCCAGGCCCAGGCCGAGTGCGAGCATGCCGCCGGTGGCGGCAGCGGCGAGGAATCGGTGCTGGGCGGAGCGGATGATGACAATCTCCCTTCCGGAGGGCCGTCCGCGGGACGGGGATCGGCCGGGCAGGGGTCCGCGGGGACGGAACTCTCGCCTCCGCCAGCCATCATGCCCTGCCGCTCTGACCGTTCCGAACGTCCGATCGCATGATGAATCCCTTGATCTTGGCGTTCACTGGCATTCCAGGCGGACGGCCCCGGGCGTTGTCCGTTCGGGACAGCCGGATCACGGCCGGAGCCGGAGCCTGCGGCCGGGGCCGGGGCCGGGGCCGACGCGGCGCGGGCGCGGGTACGGGTGACGGGTAGCGGATGTGACCAGCACCACACGGTGTGGGGAGCTGGCATTTTCAGTACAGTACGGTACTGTTTCTCTGGTCCAGGTAATGTTCATTACGCCTTCTCCTCGGCGTCGCGGCCATGCGCGTCGACTCCGGAGAAGCGTCCGAGACGGAAGGGTGAAAACCGATTTCCCCGCCGAGTGGCCCCGGGACGACGCCCGGGAACGGGCGATCCTGGACGCCGCGCTGGAACTGCTCGTCGAGGTCGGGTATGAGCGGATGAGCATGGTCGCCGTCGCGGCCCGGGCCCGAGCCAGCAAGGCGACGATCTACCGCCGATGGTCGTGCAAGGACGAGATGGTTGTGGAGGCCCTGCGGCGGCATGGTCCCGGCGACCGCGTTCCGGCCGACACCGGGTGCCTGCGGGACGACCTGGCCGCCGAGGTGCACCTCATGATCGACACGATTACCGGTCCCGACGGTGCGCTGCTCATCGGCGTGCTCCGGGCCGCGAGCGAGTCCCCGCGGCTGGCCGCGGTCGTGCAGGCCAACATTCTGCAGAACAAGGCGAAGATCGGCCGTTGCATGTTCGCTCGGGCCTCGCAGCGGGGGGAGATCTCTGTGTCGGCCGATTTCGACGTGATCATGGAGATCGTCGTGGCGATGATTTTCTGTCGCCTGCTCGTCACCGGCGAGCCGCTCGACGATGCGTTCGTCGATCATATGGTGGACGACGTGCTCATGCCGTTGCTGGCTGGCCGGCCCGGAACGAAACTCCGGCCCGAAACACCCCCGTCCGGGGTCAACTCGAACGCCTGAGCTATTCTCTGCTCGAACTCCTGTTCGATATCCCTGTCCCTGCCACCGCCGCGTCACCGACGCCGCCACGGACCGTCCGGTCCCGGGGGCGCCGTCCACCGGCACCATCCCCACCGGCACCATCCCCACCGCACCGGGTCGCCTCGCGCGAACTCGTGGCGTTCGTTCGTCCCCGTTTCAGGTCCGACCGGCTAGGAGCTTCCCTGTGACCACAACCCTCGACCACCAGGCGGAGGACCGTCCGGTGGACGCGGCGGACGGCTCGCCCGATCCACGGCGCTGGCTCGCGCTCTGGATCATCGCTGTCGCGCAGCTCATGGTCGTCCTCGACACCGCGATCATGAACATCGCGATCCCGCACGCGCAGGCCGATCTCGACATCTCCACCGCGAACCGGCAGTGGATCATCACCGCGTACACCGTGGCCTTCGGCGGTCTGCTGCTGCTCGGCGGGCGCGTCGCCGACTACTTGGGGCGCAAGCGGGCCTTCAACTGGGGACTCCTCGGTTTCGCGCTGGCCTCGGCGCTGGGCGGCCTGGCCCCGAACGCCGGGCTGCTGTTCGCCGCGCGGGCGCTGCAGGGCGCGTTCGCGGCCCTGCTCGCGCCGGCCGCGTTGTCGCTGATCACCGTCGCCTTCACCGAAAGCCACGAGCGGGCCAAGGCGTTCGGCGTGTACGGAGCGATTTCCGGCGGTGGCGCCGCGATCGGTCTCATCGTCGGCGGCCTGCTCACCGAGTACGCCTCCTGGCGGTGGTGCCTGCTGGTGAACGTGCCGATCGCGATCATCACCGCGGTCCTCGCGCTGCCGGTGGTGCGCGAGAGCCGGGCGGAGGGCGAGGCCCGCTACGACCTGCCTGGCGCGGTGACGGTGACCGCGGGCCTGGTGGCCCTGGTCTACGGCTTCACCGTGGCCGCCGAGGATGGCTGGGGCGACGCCCGCACCATCGGGCTGCTGGCCGGTGCGGCCGTGCTGCTCGTGGCCTTCGTCGTCGTCGAGTCCCGCACCAGCGCGCCGCTGCTGCCGCTGCGGGTGCCGTGGGAGCGCAACCGCGGCGGCTCGTTCCTGGCCTCGCTGCTGACCGGGGCCGGCCTGTTCGCGATGTTCCTGTTCCTGACGTACTACTTCCAGCAGACGCTCGGCTACAGCGCCCTGAAGACCGGCTTCGCGTTCCTGCCGTTCAGCGGCGGGATCATCGTCTCCGCGGGGCTCGCCAGCCAGTTCCTGCCGCGCGTCGGACCCCGGGTGCTGGCCGGCACCGGCACGACGCTCGCGGCGGTCGGGATGGCGCTGCTCCTCGGGGTCGGGACGGATTCGAGCTACGTCGTGCACATCCTGCCCTCCGAGCTGCTGATCAGCATCGGCATGGGCTTCTCGTTCGTGCCCCTGTCGAACCTCGCGCTGATCGGGGTCGCCCCACACGACGCGGGGGTGGCCAGCGCGCTGGTCAACACGACCCAGCAGATCGGCGGGGCGCTGGGAACCGCGTTGCTCAACACCGTTTACGCGACGGCCGTCACCAACTACCTGGCCGATCACGGGCGGGGTGGGAAGGCGCTTCTCGACCAGGCGCAGATCGATGGCTACACCACGGCGTTCCTGTGGGGCGCCATCCTCATCGCGCTCGCAGCGGTGGTGATCGTCGTGCTCATCCGGGCCGGGCGGGAGTCGACTACCGACGTCGAGGTCGTCCCCGCGCACGCCGGCTGAGACCCGGGCCGGGCCGGCGTGAGCGACCGGCCCGGCCCGCGCCCGGCTGGCCGGCAGCCGCTTCGGTCAGTCCGCGAGGGTGACCTCGGCGGCTTCAGTCCCCGGCGTGGTCTGCCTCGCCGCGGTCTTGACGGTGACCATTCCGGCCTTTATCAGCCGCTGCAGCAGCACCCGCTGACCGGGGGCGAGCCGCGAGCCGAGCTCGCCGTAGACGACCGGACCGCGGCTGAGTATCTCCCACAGCTGCGGTGCGCCGTCGTGACTGTCCAGCCCGCGTACCGAAAACCCCGCCGCGCCTGAGCCGGAATCGACGAGTGCGTCGGAATCGAACTCGAAACGGTGGCACGGTACTGGGGAGGCGGTCGGAGAAGGCACGCCGAGGCCGCCGTTCGCCTCGGCCGCCACCGGATCGGTCCAGTACTCGGCGACGGCGGCCCGTACCGCGGCGGGCGTGTCCAGTTCGAGGTCGGCCGGTGGGAGCACCGCTTTGAAGCCGGGGACATCCAGCGCCACGCCGGCCCGCATCCGGACTCCGGGAGCGGCGACCAGCACGGCGTCCGGTTCCGGTTCCGTCAGCATCACGTGCGCGCGAGCCTGCTGGTACGGACCGTCGATCGCCAGGTCGGACATTCGGCCGGTGCCGCGCGTCATGATCAGGAGCAGGTCGGGGGTGAACGCCGTGTTGAGCAGCGCGTCGAAGGACCGATCGGGCATGTCCAGATGCGGACTCGAATTGCGCCGGTGCCAGTATGCGCTGCCCGGGTTGTCCGCGCCGATCATGTGATAGCACTGATCAATCGAGAGCGCGAACACCTCGGCCATTCCGTGCCACTCGTGGTCGTAGTCCTGCCACAGATCTCTCACCAGACCCGGGGAGAGTTCGGCGCGCAGCGTGGTGCGCAGCAGCAGCGCCGCCGAGGCCGCCTGGTTGGCCGCGAACGCGACCCCGGACGAGAAGAGGGGGTCCACGAAGTAGGAGGCATCGCCGATCAGGATCCAGCGCCGGTCGAGGTCGGCGAAGCG
>NZ_CDXDOS010000145.1:0-8341 GCF_978021245.1 Frankia sp. CoBUL1 | reverse complement strand
GCAGCCCTGGGTCACCACCGGTGGCCGAGTTCTGACACCCGATCAGCCGTCAGCCCTTTCCGAACAGGCCGAGATAGCGGCGGGAGCTGTTCGGGCTCAGGTTCGGGTTGTGCAGGGAGGATTGCACGTTGTCGGCTTCCGCGTTGTTGTAGTAGGCCTCGTAGGCGAGGAGTCCGGCGTTCGCCGCGAAGAACTCGTGCATCTTCTCGATGTAGAACGGGTTGTCGCCGCCACCGCCGGTCGAGCGCACCAGGTCCCCATTCGGGGACGGCGAACCGCTTGCCGTGGGCGCGGGCGAAGGCGGCGACGGTGCACAGCCCGGAACGCTGCTGGCATTGCCGGGTCCAGACCTGCTCCGTCGTGGACGCCGGATAGGAGTCGTAGGAGTCGATGCTGACGACGTCGACGTAGGCGTCGCCGGGGTAGGCGGACCAGACGTCCGCGCCGCTGCCGGGCAGGCTGTCGCGGTGCGCGGTCATGTTCCAGTCGATCTTCACGTGCGGAGCGGTCGACCGGATCGCGGTGGCGGCGTGTTGGAAGCAGCTTTTCCACGCCTGCGGATCCCGGACGTGCCACCAGAACCAGTCCCCGTTGAACTCCCAGCCGAGGCGCACGTAGGCGTCGCCGCGGCCGTACTTCGACAGAGTCTGCCCGAACTGGGCCCAGTAGCCGTCGTACTCACCGCGAGCGCACGCCTGTTCATTGCTGTTCTGCGGGTACAGCGGTTGCGCCACCGACAGCTCCCCGGGAAAGGCTGCCCGGGTGAACGCCCCGACCGGCCAGGACGCCGTGGTGATGCTCGGCCAGTTGGCGCGGTCCGTGAAAACGATCGCGAGATCGACGGGACGGCGGGTCCAAGCCGCCCACGCGGTCACGTCTGCCGGGAAGTTTCCATTGGCGCCGGATACCCAGCCCAGCCCGGACGGTGCCGGCTCCACGGCGGAGGGGTGCGTGGTGGTTGGTGACGGCCGCGGAGCGCGGGGACGCTCGGGCTGATCCGAGCAGGCCGCCACGCCCAGCACAACAGCCATCACCATCGTCAGTGCGGTCAGCGGCATCCATAACGGCCTGCCCGGGCGAGCCCGGTACCCGACCCGACCTCGCTGCCGGGCCGTCACGCTGCACGTTCCATCGGGTCCCTCGGTCCTTCCTGGCGCTCCGCTACCACGAAAACCAACCATACCGTTACGTCAGTGTCGTATCGGACAGTCGTCGCGGATGTGGCGGCCGAGCCCAGGATCGATCATGCTGGCAGGTCGGTCGATCGCGGCGATCAGATGCCGGAGAACACCGAGCCCCCGCGGGTACTGCTCCACGGGGACCTGGACCTGCTTGACTTCGATAAGAGTGGCGGCGTGCCGCCATATTTGCTCAGTTGACGGCACGCAGGCTGGTACCGCCCCTCCTGCGCAACCGGTTCAACGTGTCGGCGGTCGTGTCGTCGGCGGGAAGGAATACCACCAGCTGCTGAGCATCGGCGGCTGGGAGCTCCAGGACCTCGCGGTCAAGCCGCAGTTCACCAACCACGGGGTGTGTCCACCGCAGCGGACCGCGCCGTGGTAGCGCGTGCCGGTTCAGCCGCTGGGTGAAGTCGTCGCCGGCGACCGGAGCGAGTTCCGCCCTGAATTGGGCCGAGCGCTCGGCTGACGGGCCGTGCCACAGGTCGAAGGCTCGTTCGTCGGCGATCTGATCCCATTCCGGGAAGACCTCGCGGGCGCGCCTGTCGGTGAAGACGAAGCGCGTGAGGTTGGGCCTGTCGGTATCAAGCAGCCCCGACGGTCGGGCGACCAGGTCGAAGCCACTGGTGTACGCGAGGATGTCACCCAGGCGGTTGGTGACCAGTGCGATCCCTGGCTCGAGCTGGTCGAGCAGCTTGAGCACTGTCTGCCTGACCTCCAGCCGAGGTTGGGTGAGCGGGCCGGTACACACGCCAGCGGCGATCTTGGCCAGGTAGCGCAGGTGCTCCCGCTCGGAGACGTCGAGGCGCAGCGCGTCGGCGAGCGCGTTGACGACGGAGGCCGATGGGTTGCGGTCGCTCCCCTGCTCGATCCGGACGAGATACTCAACGCTGATGCCTGCCAGCGAAGCCAGCTCCGACCGCCGTAGCCCCGGGACGCGGCGCCGGGGGCCTGCCGGCAGGCCGAGCGTCTCGGGCCGGGTGGCATCGCGCCTGGCGCGGAGGAAGTCACCCAGCGGCGTACTCACGCTCTTCACTGTAAGACCGGAACGGCCTCGGTACGCCGTCCGATGCTGGCCCTATCAGGGCCAGCCTGCGCTCGGTCTGGCTGCCGCTGCCGGCGCGACCGAACATGTGACGCATGAGCGAAACCAGCAAACTTGTCATCGTCGTCGGCAGCGTGCGCGAGGCGAGGTTCGGACCGGTCGTGGCCTCATGGGCCGCCGAACAGGCCTCCGCGCATGGGAGCTTCGACGTAGAGGTCGTCGACCTCGCCGACTTTGAGATCCCCCTATCCCTGCCCGCCGCGTCGCCGAAGTACGCCGGAGACTCATACCCGCGCCCGGCGGGCATGGCACCCCTGACCGCGCGGCTCGACGCCGCGGACGCGTTCGTCCTAGTAACCCCCGAATACAACCATAGTTACCCGGCGTCACTGAAGGCTGCCATCGACTGGCACTTCACCCAGTGGACCGCGAAGCCGGTCGCTTTTGTCAGCTACGGCGGCGCGGCGGGTGGTCGGCACGCGGTCCTGCACCTGGAGAACGTCCTCACCGAGCTGCACGCGGTGACCATTCGCGACGGACTGGCATTCCCGAACTACTTCGTGAACTGGGATGCCGGCCGGCCGGCTGATCCCGACGCTCCCGGCTACGCCAAGACGTTGTTCAACCAGCTTGCCTGGTGGGCTGCCGCACTCCAGAAGGCACGCGCCGAGGTGCCCTACCCCGACTAGTGTCTCGTGATGATGGGCCCGCAGGCCCCCTCCTCACTCAGCTGATCGGTGAGCTGTCGACAACGGACCCCGCGGGCGTGCCGTCGGGCAGGCCGACCGCGGCGCTGTGGACGTCGGCGTGCATGACCCGGTTGGCCCCGTTCGGTGTCACCGGCCGCCCGCGGCGCCGCGGCGGGCGAACTCCTCCTGGGTGAGGTGTTCCGGGCAGTCGACCCGAATGTCGGACGGTCCGAGGCGGTAGTCGAAGAACGCGCAGCGGTGAACAGCGGGTTGGGCGTGGCGGGCGGGTCGGGGCGCGGGTTCGAAGTGCCGGCAGGTGGTGCACGCGCGCGTTACGCTGATCAGATGTTCGGCGTGCAGGCATTCCAGCAGGTCCAGGAGGGTTGCGAGCAGGTGCTCGCCGTCCGGGCGGGGGATCCTGGAGGTCGCTACCTCGACCGGGGCGGTCCACCGGGAGACCGCGTGCGCGGTCCGTTGGCCGTCGGCGGTGAGGTGTAGCCGGTAGTGACGCCGGTCGGCGGGGTCCTGCTGGCGGCCTACGAGCCTTTTGCGGCGCAGGGCCGCCACGGCGTCGCTGACGGTGGGGTCGGCCACGTCGAGTTCACGTGCCAGCGCGCTGGTTCGGGCCGGCGGGGGTGGTCCCGCATAGATGCGGGCGAGGACCCGAAGCTGGGTGGGGGACAGGTCGTGCGCCTCGGCCAGGCGGCGGGCGAGCACCTGCAGGGCCTCGCCGATCCGGTCGAGGGCGGCCACGATCTTCGCGTCGAGTCCGGGGTGGCGTTCCTCGGGGGTGCCGGGCGGCCTCACGCGCGCGGTCCGAACGCCGCGTGTATCGCCAGCACCGCTGCCTCCTGCCGTTGGGACTTTCCCGGGTTCGCGACGGCCGACCCGCCGCGAGGGTCGTAACGGGGAAGGTCGGAACCCGTGAGTGGACCTTAGCAATCCGATCCGCCCGGACCGGATCGTTAGGAGTCCTTGACATCAAAGGTCGCTCCGCACATAGTTCTCCTTGTCGAATGAAATTGTCGAGATAGCGGCCGATGCCGGGTTGGGCCGTGCGGCGCGGGAGCGTCGCCGGACCGGGCGGGTCCGGTCCGCGTCCGTGAGGGAACACCAAGGAGGCGAGCATGCCGAAGCTTGCCCGCAGTGACTGGTACGACCTTGCCCGCGACACCAACTGGTCGTTTGGCTATGTGTCCGAGCAGGACGTCTTCCCAGAGGAGCTGTCGGGGACGGGCCGGGTCTCAGCCGAGGGGTGGCTGGCCTGGGACGAGCCATACAAGATTACTTATCGGGAGTACGTGCACAACCAGGTGACGAAGGACACCACGACGTACTCGGTCAAGAACGCGATCGCCCGTTCGGCGCTGTTCGAGAAGCTCGACCCGGGATGGAAGTCGGTGATCCTGGCGCACTACGGCGCGATCACGATGCCGGAGTACCTCGCCTCCATCGGTGAGGCGCGGATGGGCCGGTTCGGGCGGGCGGCGGCGTGGCGCAATACGGCGACGTTCGGCACGCTCGACGAGGTCCGGCACGGCCAGATCCAGGCGTTCTTCCCCTATGGGTTGATCGGGAAGGAGCCGCGGGCCGACTGGGCGCTCAAGGCGTTCCACACGAACGACTGGATCGTGCTTGCGGTCCGGCAGCTGTTCGACGACATGTTCGTCGCCAACGACGCGCTGTCGATCGCGCTGCAGCTCACCTTCACCCTTGAGACCGGTTTCACGAACCTGCAGTTCCTCGGCATGGCGGCCGACGCGATCAAGGTGGGCGACCTGGAGTTCGGCTCGCTGATCTCCAGTATCCAGACGGACGAGGCCCGCCATGCCCAGCAGGGCGAGCCGACCATCAAGATCCTTGCCGAGGGTGGCCACAGGGACTGGGGCCAGTTCCTCATCGATCACATGTTCTGGCGGTCATGGCGGGTGTTCGCGCTGCTGACCGGCCTGTCGATGGACTACTACACCCCGCTCGAGCATCGGACGATGTCGTTCAAGGAATTCATCGAGGAGTGGGTGATCAAGCAGTTCTCCGACCAGTTCCGGGACTTCGGCCTGGAGTATCCGTGGTACTGGGAGGAGTTCGTCAACGAACTCACCTGGTACCACCACGCGATTCACCTCGGGGTGTGGAACTGGCGGCCGACGGTCTGGTGGAACCCGGACGCCGGCGTCTCGGCGGACGAGCGGGTGTGGCTGGAGGAGAAGTACCCGGGCTGGAACCGCACGTTCGGCAAGTACTGGGACGTCATCGGCGACAACATCCGCGCGGGGAAGGCCGAGGCCACCTTCCCGGAGACGCTGCCGTTGGTGTGCAATCTGTGCCAGCTGCCGATCGTGCGGGCCGCCGGCGTGGAAGCCGGCGCGCTGGCCTCGGCCGCTCCGCTGCGCCACACCCACGGGGGCCGTGACTACCTGTTCTGCTCGGAACCCTGCAAGTGGATCTTCGCGCGGCGTCCGGAGCGGTTCGCCGGGCACCGGTCGCTGGTGGACCGGTTCCTCGTCGGCGAGATCAGCCCGCCCGACCTCAGCGGCGTGCTCGCCTACATGGGGCTGTCGCCGGCCGAGCAGGGACAGGATGCCACCGGCTACGCCTGGGCGCAGGCCGCGGCGGCGGGCGCAACCGGCGCCAGGGCGGCACGGCGATGACGTCTTGGGCGCAGGTAACCCCCGGAGCGCAGGAGCACTCCCACGAGTACGTCCACGAGTACGTCCACGAGCACTCCGAGGGGGCCCGATGGCTCTGCTGCCGCTGAGCGCGGTTTTCGAACACGACTTCGTGTCGCTGCTGGTGGCGGTGGACGACGCCGACACCGTCGAGGTTGTCGGCCAAAAGATCGCTCACCACGTTGTGGGCCGGCGTCTGCCGGCCAGCGACGCGCCGGTGGGGGTCCGCCACAACGGTCAGGTGCTCGCCCGCGAGGCGCGCATCGGCGAGGCCGGCGTCGGCCCGCTCGACCATGTCGAAGCCTTCTTCGATGAGTAGCGCGTCGGCGGGTGGTGCGTCGGCGGGTGGCACCACAGTGGCGTGGACCGACGTCGCCTCGCTGGACGAGGTGTGGGAAGGCGATGTGCTCGAGGTGACCGCGGGCGCCGAGCAGGTGCTGCTGGCACACCTGCCCGGCGGGGCGCTACGGGCGTACCAGGCGGTGTGCCCGCACTCGCGGTTCCCGCTGGTCGACGGCGCCGTCGAGGACGGGGTGCTCACCTGCGCCGCGCATCATTGGGAGTTCGACCTGGCGACCGGCGAGAGCCTCAACCCGAGCGACTGCCGGCTGTACAGCTTCCCGGTGCGCGCCGACGGCGAGCGGATCATTGTCGGGATCCCGCCCGACGGCCGACGTCACTACCACCGCTGCCGTGGCGATGCGACCGCGGCCCCGACGGGGAGACGATTTTCATGACCGCCGACTCCAGCCGCCTGGTAGGCCCCATCGTCCGCGGATTCGATCCGGACGTCGTCGAGGCACTGCACGCCGCGATCGAGAAGGACAACCCCGACCAGACGCTGGTCGTGGAGGACCGCAACGGCTACGTGCGCATCAACGCGCCCCGCTTCCTGCGGGTCACCCGCACCAGCCTGGAGGAGGCCGCCGGCCGGTCCGTCCCGCTCGCCACCCTCGAACCCGCCCTCGCCGGCTTTGCCGGGCGGATGCGGTACGTGAGCGACGACGAACTCGTCTGGTACCTGGACCGGAAGGACTGAGGATGACCACCGCCCCCACGGCGAGGCCCCTGCGCACTTGGAGTGTGTTCGACGGGGCCCGCCGCAAGCCCAACGAGTACGAGACCGTCACCGGCCACTTCCACTACCATTTCGGGCGGCAGCCGGCCCCGTTTGACCTTGATCCCGACAGTCCGATCAACCGGTGGTACCTGCGCTACCGCGAGGGCTCGCCGCTGCGGGGCGTGGACTGGGAGGCGTTCCGCGACCCCGCCCAGCTCAACTACCGCCGCTACATCGCCCTGCAGCACGACCGGGAGATCTACGCCGAAGGTGTCGTCGACCACTTCGAGGCCCTCGATGCGGATGCCGGCCTGAACCCGGCCTGGGTGGGTGTCCTCGCGCGGCTTTACCTGCCTGCCCGCTACCTGTTCCACGTGCTGCAGATCACCAGCCTGTACGTCGGCCAACTCGGACCCAGCGCCTACGTCAGCAACGCCGCGTTCTTCCAGGCCGCCGACGAACTGCGCGCCCTGCAGTGGATCGCCTACCGGGCCAAGGCGCTGTCGTTGGTCCACGGTGCCGACCTCGCCGACAGCAGGGTCACCCGACGGTTCTGGGAAGACGACCCGGCCTGGCAACCCGCCCGAGAGGCGCTGGAGCGGTTGCTGGTCGCCTACGACTGGGCGGAGGCCTTCACGGCACTGAACCTCGTCGTCAAGCCGGCGCTCGACACCCTGCTCAAGACCGTCCTCGCCGACCTCGCGGACGCCAACGGCGACGGCCTGACCGCCCAGCTGCTGCGCGAGTCCGGCGTCGACGGCGCCCGCAGCCGGGCGTGGAGCGCGGCCCTGGCCCGCCACGCCATCGCCGGACGCCCCGACAACGCCGCGGTTCTCGCCGCCTGGGAAGAAAGCTGGCACCCCCGCGCGGAGAAGGCCGTCGCGGGCTTGGCGGCCCTGTTCGACAACGCCCCGAACCCGGCCAACCCGGCCGAGGTCGCCACCACCGTCGCCGCGACCACCGCGGCGTTCCGTGCCTCCTGGACCGGCACGGCGGATCCCGCCTGAACCTCCGGCCTCCACCACCGATCCGCCCCCGGGAAGGACCCATGTCCGTCACCGACGACTACTTGACCAACAACGCCGCCTACGCGAAGACCTTCGCCGGGCCGCTTCCGCTGCCGCCGTCCAAGCACATCGCAGCCGTCGCCTGCATGGACGCACGGCTCAACGTCTACGCGGTCCTTGGCCTGGGCGACGGCGAGGCTCACGTCATCCGCAACGCCGGCGGCGTCGTCACCGACGACGAGATCCGTTCCCTCGCGATCAGCCAGCGCCTGCTCGGCACCCGCGAGATCATCCTGATCCACCACACCGGCTGCGGCATGCTGACCTTCACCGACGACGATTTTAAACGCTCGATCCAGGACGAGACCGGGATCAAACCGGAATGAGCCGTGGAGTCGTTTACCGACCTGGCCGAAGACATACGCCAGTCGATTGCGCGGATCAAGGCGAGCCCGTTCATCCCGCATATCGACGCCATCCGCGGTTTCATCTTCGATGTTGCCACCGGACTGCTCACCGAAGTCGCGTGATATCCGCCTGCCGCACTCCGCTGTTCAGCGCCTTCGAGCATCGACTCACCATTACCGGCATCATTATCGGTTCTTTCTGACGGCACCGTATTTCTGACGATGCCGTATTTCTGACGACACCGGGCTTCGCCCGCCGTCGGGGTGCTTCGGGGATCCGTACCGT
>NZ_CDXDOS010000144.1:0-8359 GCF_978021245.1 Frankia sp. CoBUL1 | reverse complement strand
CCCGTCCTGATGCCCCCTCCTGGCGGGCGACGAGGTCGAACTGTTACCGGTACTCGCGGAAGTCCAGCCTCCGGCCATCGAATGGTTCGCGCTGGAAGGGCTGCACCTGACGAGCGGGAGTCTCAGCGCCTGGCGACGGCAGGTTCGATCATCTCCTCGGCCGGGCAGGACGTCCGGGCAGGATGACGGGGACGACGGGCTCCGGGGACCGCCGCGGTCGCTCCGCCTGGTGGCGGCCGACTCGGGGCAGGCCCGGGGAGCTGGTATGGGAACACCATCCGCACCGTTGCGCTGGACCACCCGATGCGTCATCGCGGGCGGTGGGCCGGCGGGGATGATGCTCGGTCTGTTGCTGGCCCGCGCAGGGGTGGACGTCATCGTGCTGGAAAAGCACGATGATTTCGCCCGTGACTTCCGCGGTGACACGATTCACCCGTCCACGATGGCAGTAATGGCGGAGCTGGGCCTGCTGACGGACTTCCTTCGCATCCCGCACACCCGGGCCGCCACGCTGGCTTTGGATATGGCGGGCCGGCGCCGGACCGTTGTGGACTTCCGGCACCTGCGGACGCCCTGCCCGTTCATCGCCCTGATGCCCCAATGGGACTTTCTCACGTTTCTGGCCGAGCGGGCCGGTGCCTATCCGACGTTCCGCCTGGCGATGAGCACCGAGGCGACCGACCTGGTCCGGGCGAATGGACGGGTCGTGGGCGTGCGCGCGGCCGGCCCTTTCGGGGAGGTCGAGATCCGGGCGGATCTGACGGTGGCCGCCGACGGCCGGCACTCGACCTTGCGGTCCCGTGCCGGCCTGCCGGTGCGGGAGCGCGGCGCTCCCTTCGACGTCCTCTGGTTCCGGCTGCCGAAAGACGTGGGTGACAGGTCCGCGAGCGGCCGCCGGGCGGCGAGGGACGGGAACGGGAACGAGGAGGGGAACGGGCGTGAGGAGGAGGGGAACGGGGACGGATTCACCCTGGCGCACCTCCGCAAGGGCCACGCCCTGATCACCTTGGATCGACGCGACTACTGGCAGTGCGGAATGGTGCTCCGGAAGGGGTCGGCGCAGCGGCAGCCAAGGACGGCCGGCGGGCTGGCGGCGTTCCGTGCGCAGATCACCACCGCGGCGCCGGCGCTGTCCGGTGCCGTTGACGACCTCACTGACTGGGACCAGGTGAAGACCCTGGTGGTGCAGGTCGACCGGCTTCGCCGATGGTTCCAGCCGGGTCTGCTCTGCATCGGCGACGCCGCCCACGCGATGTCCCCAGCGGGCGGCGTCGGGGTGAACTACGCCGTCCAGGACGCGGTGGCGACGGCGAACCTGATGGCCGTGACGCTGCGGGCCGGGCCGCCCGAGCCGGCCGAGCTGCGGCGGGTGCAGCGCCGGCGGACCTGGCCGGTCGTACTCATGCAGATGATCCAGGTCCGGCAGGGCGCCTTCCTGGTACGCCTGCTGGGTGACGACGAGCGGCCAGCGCACGGCGGCAGCCCGTCGCGCCAGGTCGCGCGTGCCCCCCTGACGGACGCGACGACGGACGCGACGACGAACGCAACGGCAAGGACGATGACGGGGGCGGTGCGGGCCGGGATGTCCAACCTGGTGACGGCCATGATGTCCCATGGGGTGACCGCCACGGCGGCGCCGCGGATCGGGCGGGTGCTCGGGCGGGTACTCGGCATCGGATTTCGGCCCGAACACGTCCGTACCCCCGACGTGTTCGCCGAGGATGCCGGATACACCAAGAATGCCGGATACGCCGAGGACGTCGAGCGGGCGAGATGAGCCCCCACGCCTCGCCGCCCGTCCGTCGCAGGCGGTGTCGCCTCAGCGGTTACCGAACAGACCGCCTAGGCCGCCACCGCCGAAACCGCCGCCTGGGCCGTGACCACTGTGACCGCCGTGACCGCCGTGCTGGTTGCCCTGGAACCCACCCTGACCGAGGCCGAACTGTCCGGCGAGACCGGCACCCGCGAGCGCGTTGTACGGCGGAAGTAGCTCGCAGGGCTGCACGATGACGAAGCCCTCGCCGGTGAACTGCATCTGCCAGCTCTCCCCGGTGTTCCCCCGGGGTCGCCACACGGCCGAGGACGTCACCGCCGCCTGCATCGAGACCTGCAGGCTCGATGACCAGCCGACGACCGCGTCGGCGTCCGCGAAGTAGTAGTTCTGATGCGTTACGTGCATGACCAGCGGCGCCCCGGACGTGCAGACAGCGACCCGGCCGTTGCCGCGCAGCTCGACCTGGTAGCTCCCGACACCGGCGATGCCGACCTGGCTGTCCACCCGCACCAGGTCCCAGGTCAGGTCGGCGTTGAAGGCGAGCACGTTCTTGCCGTCGACGGTGAGCCCGTCACCGACCAGGTCGAGGATGTGGATGTCCTGCGCCTGGTTGGCGAGGAAGACCGAACCCGATCCGGAGACCTGCATGAGGTTCAGGCCCTCGCCGCCGCTGAAGAAGCTGTGGAAACGCGAGCCCCAGCCCTCCCAGTGCGCGTCGAAGTTCGCGGCACCCTGGTAGGCGACCATCGCGCCCTTGCGGGCATAGAACTCCCGCATCCCGCGGGCGCCAAGCGTCGCCTTGAGCATCTTGCCGTTCTGCAGGGAGAACGGCCCGTCCGAGGGACGCTCCGGATTGTCCAGGAGACTGCTGCGGATGCCGCCTGCCGGCCCACCGGGACCACCGGGACCACCGGGGGGTGTCCCCTGGCCCGGCGGATAGCCCTGGCCCGGCGGATAGCCCGGACCACCGCCGGGATAGTTGCCCTGCGGACCACCCGGGTGGCCGCCGTACATCCCGCCCTGCGTCATGTCGCCGTCCCCGTCCTCTCCGCGGTGCGCTCCGCCGTCCGGCGCCGGTACCCGGCCGCCCGCCCCCACCGTGCCATCGCGGCCTCAGCCCCGCACCGAGAAGGTCGGCCGCTCGTCCTCGCTCGGTTGCACGACGACGAACCCCTGGCCGGAAAAGCCGAGCTGGAACGCCTCCCCGGAGCCGCGCCCGATGAGCCCGCCGAGCCGGGCGGTGCGCCAGGGCTCGACGCGCAGCCCATCGGTGTAGGCGACGAGGGCGTCGGTGTCGACGTAGGTCGACGCCTCCCGGGTGTCGAGCACGATCGGACTGCCCTTGGCGGTCAGCGCCACCCAGCCGTGCCCACGCACCACCACGTTGAACATCCCCATTCCGGACAGCATGGTGATGCCGCGGACCCGCTCGATGCTCCACTGCAGCCCGGCGTCGAAGGCCAGGATGTTCTTGCCGTTGACCGAGAGTCCCTCGCCGGCAAGCTGCGCGACGATGACCTCCTTGCCGTAGTCCGCGAGGTACAGCAGCCCCTGGCCGGTCGCCGTCATGAGCGGAACGCCCTCACCCGTCGCCCAGGAGGAGGCGATCCGGCCGAGCTGTGGCGGCTGCGGATTGAAGTCGATCAACCCCTCGTAGGCGATCATTGACCCGACCCGGGCGAAGAGATCCTGGCCCGGGTTCATGACCACCTTGGCGATCTTCGAGCCGTGCCTGCTCATCCGTTCCATGATCGGAGTTGGTCCGTAGTGCTGGATCAGGCTGCCCTGCACGGCCCGCTCCTCTCCCCCGGCGGTCCTCCCGGATGGTCGACACGCCTCAGACCTCGTACGGCTGGACGACGATGAAGTGCCCCGCGAACCCCATGAACTGCAGAGCCAGTGCCTCGCCGCTACCGCCGGCATAGATCTGCCGGGAGATCCGGACCTGAGTCGACAAGCTGACCCGCATGCCGGTGGTCCAGGCGACAAGGGCGTTCATGTCCGCGAAGGTCGGGCCCTGCACGGTGAGGGTCATCGGGGACCCCTTGGTCATGACGACCACCGAACCCGGCCCGGAGACCTCGAAGTGGAAGAACCCCCCGCCGGGGATGCCGGGGCTCTCGATCCGACGCACCTCGGTGCGCACGGTGGCGTCCATCGCCAGCAGGTTCTTCGCGTTGACGCAGAGGGAGGAGCTGCCGAGCTCGACGATGTGCAGGTCCGCGGCGTCCTGGGCAAGGAAGACCTCACCCGAGCCCTTGCAGGTCATCAGCTTGAGGCTCTGGCCGGTCAGCTTGCCCTCGATGAGACCGCGCAGCCCGCCGCTCTTGTAGTCGAACTCGACGCTGCCCTGGTAGGCGACCATCGACCCGCGCAGCGCCAACGCGTCCGGACCGAGGGTGACCTTGACCAGCTTGCCGTTCTGCTGGGTCCACCGACCGGCGGTCGGCACCTCACGGTAGGGATCCAGGCTGTTCATCGCCCCGGGCAGGGTGGGTCGCGCCTGCGACGGCAGGATCTCGGGTCCGCCGAACGCGCCGGTCAGCGGCATCCCACCCGGCATGCCGGTGGCGGGCATCCCACCCGCGAAGCCCATGGGCGGCGGCGGTGCGGCGAGCGGAGCGCCGAACCCGGGGGCGGGGGCCGGCTGCGGCGCCTCGTCGGCGACCTCACCGCCGTAAGAGCGGATGAGCTCGGCCAGTCCCCCCTGGAACCCCTGGCCCACGGCGGCGATCCGCCACACGCCCTTGCGGTAGATGTCGGCGATCATCACGGCGCGCTCGCTGGTGAAGTCGGCGCCGGTGAAGGAGTAGCGCAGCACCTCGGTTCCCGCGACGACGATCCGCAGGTACCCCGACGAGATCGCCGAGGCGCTACCGGCACCGTCGAGGGCGGCGCAGAACGACAGCCGGCCGATCGAGGCGGGCACCTGGTCGAGGGTGACCCGGAACGCCTGACTGTCGCCGGCCTGCGGCCCGAGGAGCTGGATGGACTTCTCCGGCGACGCCGGCTGGTTGAAGAAGACGAAGTAGCGGTCGTCGGTGAGGCGATCGGCGCCGTCCAGGCCGAAGCAGGAGATGTCCCACTCCCCCGGCGCATTGATCTGGATCCCGACGTACAGGTCGGTGCCCGGGGTGATCGTCGACAGCTGCGCCTTCTGCCCTCGACTGAACTGGGTGACCAACACGCTCCCTCCACCTGGCATTCCGTGCCGGACCGGCGCAACCATGACCTACCGGCGTTACCGCGCCCAACCGGCCAGCCGGCACCCGCCCGCATCCGCACGAACCGGACTGCCGGCAACCTAGCAGCTGCCGGAGAGTACAGCCGAACACGCCGGCGCCGGGAACGCTGTCGATCCCCGGACAAGACGATTCGCGGACAAGACGATTCGACGACGACACCGGCATCGGAGCGGCTACCGGTGAGGCTCCTCTCGCGCTCCGACATGGTCGGGCGTTCACTGGACAGATGCGCTACGTCGATGGCATCACGACAGCCAGCGGTAGGAAGATATCCAAGATCGGCCTCGGAACCTGGCAGTTCGGGTCCAGGGAGTGGGGGTACGGGGCGGGCTACGCCGACACCGAGGCCGGGCGCATCGTGCGCCGGGCCCTCGAACTCGGGGTGACGCTGTTCGACTCCGCCGAGATCTACGGGATGGGACGCAGCGAACGCATCCTCGGCTCGGCGCTGGCCGGGATCCCGGACGCGCTGGACCGGGCGTACGTGGCGACGAAGGTGTTCCCCGTGCTCCCGCTGGCTCCGATCGTCGAGCAGCGGGCGGTCGCGAGCGCGAACCGGCTCGGGGTGCACCGCATCGACCTGTATCAGGTCCACCAGCCCAATCCGGTGATCAGGGACGGCCAGACGATGCGCGGGATGGCGGCGCTGCGCGCCGTCGGCCTCGTCGGGGACGTCGGGGTCAGCAACTACTCGCTGACCCGCTGGCAGGACGCCGAGGCGGCGCTCGGCGCGCCCATCCTGTCCAACCAGGTCGAGTACAGCCTGGTTCGGCGCAGGCGGGGCGAGGAGCTGCTGGCGTTCGCAGCCCGGGAGTCCCGGATCGTGATCGCCTGGAGCCCGCTGAGCCAGGGGCTGCTCTCGGGCCGCTACGACGTCACGAACCGCCCGACCGGGCGGATCCGCGCGATAAACCCGCTGTTCCTCACCGAGAACCTGGCCCGCGCCACCCCGCTGCTCGACGTCCTACGCGAGGTCGCCGCCACGCACGACGCCACCCCCGCCCAGATCGCGCTGGCCTGGGCGATCCATCATCCGTCGGTCGTCGCGATCCCGGGGGCGTCCAGCGTCGCCCAGGTGGAGAACAACGCCGCCGCGGCCGACATCACGCTCACCGAGGACGAGTACGGCACGTTGACCGCCGCCGCGCAACGCTTCGAACCGCTCGCCGGCACGTCGGCCTTCGCCGCACTGGCCACGGAACGGCTCCACCGCTGACCACTGTCCGGCCGGTCCGAGGCGTCCGGTCAGTCCGAGGCGTCGTAGGTGGTCACGTCGTCGGAGGAGATGATGTGGAACGGCGGGCACACCCCGGTCGAGTGGTGGGCCGCGGCCTCCAGCGCCATCCGGACCCGCTGTTTCGGGTCGAGGCCCCGGGTGCTGTGCAGCGAGCCGCAGGCGTACTCGTCGCCGCTGCCGACCGCATAGTAGTTGTCCGCGCTGCGGCCGATCTGGTAGTCCGAGTCGATTCGGTAGAGGTGTCCGCGGAGGCCGACCAGGAACAGCCCGCCGCTCTCGTTGCCGGAGTCGTTGCGGGCGAAGCCGCCGTCGCGCAGGCAGTCCCGGACCACCGCGATGAAGTCCGTCGCCATGAACCGATCGAGATCCCAGTCCTGCGGGACCGGGGGCACCAGGCTGTAGCGGAGCAGCTGGCCCATCCGGAACGAATCAGTGAACCCCATAATGAACTCACTGTTACGAAACACCTTGGTATCCGCACGGACAGCGATAGACCAGCCAGCGACACCGGCGCTGTCCCCACCGATCACGACCCGGCCGTCCTGCTGTACCCCGACGATGCAGGTCACGAAGCGGAATGGTACCGGTTCGCCCCGAAGCCGGACGCCGTACCCCATCCGCGCCACCAGCCCGTTGACACGCTCCGCCCGCTGTCACCCGCCCCGCCCGCTGTCACCCTGCCGACCCGGGAGCCGTTCCGGCGGTCCGGTCGTCAGGCGGATGTGAGAACGTGTCCTGCGCACACACGAGAACGGAAGCGGAGGACGGGCACCCCATGGGGATGAAGCGGTTCATGTCGCGGCTCGGTGTGGGCGGGGCCGAGGTCGAGACCGTGCTGGACCGTCCGGAAACCCTGCCGGGCCAGGTCGTGACCGGTCTGACCACCGTCACCGGCGGCAAGGTCGAGCAGAAGATCGAGAAGGTCCTCGTCGCGCTCGAGGCGACCGTCGAGGTCGAGACCGACGACTCGACCTGGCACGAGCAGGTCACCTTCGGTACCCAGCAGATCGGTGGCGGCTTCACTATCCACCCGGAGCAGCAGATCAGCGGCCGCTTCGAGCCGCCCGTGCCGTGGCAGACCCCGATCACCGACATCGGCGGGTGGCATCTGCACGGGATGAAGATCGGGGTGCGGACCAAGCTGGCCATCCCCGGGGCGGTGGACCCGGGTGACCTCGACGCGGTGAACGTGCACCCGCTGCCCGTCCAGGAGGCGGTGCTCGCCGCCCTCGGTGACCTCGGCTTCCACTTCAAGTCCGCCGACGTCGAGAAGGGCCGCCTACACGGCTCCGACCTGCCCTTCTACCAGGAGATCGAGCTGAAGCCGTCGGGCGAGTACGCCCGGCGCATCTCCGAACTGGAGGTCACCTTCCTCGTCGACGGCTCCGGGGTGGACGTCGTCCTGGAGGCCGACCGCCGCGGTGGGCTGCTGTCCTCCGGTGGCGACGAGCTCAGCCGGTTCCGGCTTGGCCACCACGACACCGACCGGCACCAGCTCGCCGGGCTGCTCCACCAGCAGCTGGAGCACCTGGGCCGCCGCCGCGGCTGGTTCTGAGCGCTCTACCCGTCCGGGGGACGTCGGCTCACCTGGTGAAGCTGCAAGAATACGGTATGTGAAGATCGAGGAGCTGGAGGCGGATCGTACCTGGCTGGCGTTCGACCCCATGCGGCAGCTTCGGCCGCATCTGACCTCCACCGGGTTCGTCAAGCTCGTCAACGAGGTCCAGCGCCCCGAGGGCTACCGCCTGGTCGCGTCGTGGGACGGGGAGCTGGGACGGGTGGTCGCGGCGGTCGGCTTCCGGCAGGTGACCTCGCTTGCCTACGGGCGGCATCTGGTCATCGACGATCTGTCCACGATCCTGGCTGCGCGGGGGCGGGGGCACGCCACCCGGCTGCTCGCCTGGAGTGAACGGGAGGCGCGCCGGCTCGGCTGCGAACATATCCATCTCGACGCCGGCACCCACCGCTACGAGGCGCACCGGCTCTACCTGCGAACCGGCTTCACGATCGCGGCCTTCCACTTCACCCGCCGACTCTGAGGTCCCTCCGCAGTCCCTCCCCCGGCCGTCAGCCGCCCGGCGGTCGGGGGACAGGGGACAGGGG
>NZ_CDXDOS010000143.1:0-8456 GCF_978021245.1 Frankia sp. CoBUL1 | reverse complement strand
GACCGTCACACCACGCGACCTTCGCGCAGCCCTGGAGGAGACCCTACAGTTTCTCACCCGGGCACAGAACACACCCGCCCCGGAGATCCTGGCTCTCCTGTGGAACGAGGTCCGGCGTCTCTCCGGCTCCTACGGCGACCATCTCAGTCTGCTTGTCGACGACCTGATCGTGACGCGCAAGGCCATCTTCCGCCTACTCGACGACCCCATCGACCCCCACCAGATCCGAGACCTCTACCTACTCGGGGGCCTCGTCTGCGCGATGCTCGCCCACGCTTCCCGCGACCTCAGCCAGACTCACCGGGCACTGACCTACCAGAACGCCGCACTCATGTGCGCCGAACGCGCTGACCATCCCGGCCTACGCATCATCGTCCGCACCGAACAGGCCGCCACCGCCTATTGGATGGGCCGACCCGCCGAATCCATCCACTTCACCGAACTCGCCACCCTCGACACCGACCGCGTACGCGGCTCCATCGCCGTTCTACCGTCCGTGCAGCAGGCCCGCGCCCACGCCGCCCTCGGCGACACCGACCGGTCCCGCACCGCACTGCTGCACAGCCGTCGCATCCGCGAACGCGTCCAACCCGATGATCTCGACGAAATCGGCGGGCTCATGCGCCTGTCCCTGCCCGAACAACTCGGCATCGTCGCCGGGACCGCCGCATGGTTCCCCAACCCCGCCGAAGCCGAACAGGCAGCCGACGAAGCTCTCACCGCCTACCAGCACGCCCCCCACGCCGACCGCTCCCACAACTCCGAAGCGATCGCCCGCGCCGACCTCACCCTTGCCCGGGTTCGACTCCACGCACTCGATGCCGCCGAGGACGCCCTACGCCCCGTCCTCGGCATCCCCCCACAGCACCGGGTCCTCCCCATACGGGAGGGTGTACGCCGACTCGGCAAGGCCCTTCAAGACGATCCGATCTACCAGGCCACCCCCGACGCCCAGGCCCTCACCGCCACCATCGACGACTTCACCCGCCACGACTAACCGAAAGCCCTACCAAGCTGAGGTGTACAAACAGAACCAAAGAAAGATCGTCGCCAAAGTTCTCTACTCTTTTTTGTTTTAAAACAACGCCCCGTCCTGATCCCGGTGACACCGGGATCAGGACGGGGCGGGGTCGGTGGGGTGGATCGGTGGGGCCGGACGAGATCAGACGAGAGCGGTGACGGCGATCGCCACGAACAGCAGAGTCAGATACGTGATCGACATGTGGAACAGGCGCATCGGCCTCGGGTCCTCGCCGTGCCGGGCCCGGCGGGCGACCCGGTGCGACTCGACCAGGAACCAGGCGCCCACCGCGACGGCGGCGACGAGGTAGACCGGGCCGGTGGAGGCGACGGGAGCGACCGCGAGCGAGGCTGCGACCATCGCGTAGGCGTAGCCCAGCATCCGCCGGGTGACGACCTGGACGGAGGCGACGACCGGCAGCATGGGGACGCCCGCCGCGGCGTAGTCGTCGCGGAACTTCATCGCCAGCGCCCAGAAGTGCGGCGGGGTCCAGAAGAAGACGACGGCGAACAGCAGCACCGCGGCCCAGCCGACGGTCCCCGTGACCGCCGACCATCCGATCAGGACGGGGAAGCAGCCGGCCGCGCCCCCGATGACGATGTTCGACGGGGTGCGGCGCTTCAGCCCGAGGGTGTAGACGAAGACGTAGAAGGCGATCGCCCCGTCCGCCAGCAGCGCGGAGGGCCAGTTGACCAGGAAACCGAAGAGCAGCGTCGAGACGATCCCGATCACGATGCCGAAGGTCAGCGCCTCCGTGGGCGTGACGGTCGCCCGCACGAGCGGACGGCGCTTCGTGCGGCCCATCATCTGATCGATGTCACGATCGACGTAACAGTTGATCGTGTTCGCGCTGCCGGCGGCGAGGGTTCCCGCCACCAGGGTCACGGCGATCAGCCAGAGCGACGGCACGCCCCGTTCGGCGAGCATCATGACCGGGACGGTGGTGATGAGCAGCAGTTCGACCACGCGCAGCTTCATCAGGGCGACATAGCCGCGGGCCTTCGCCGACACGGCCGCCCAGCCCCCGCGGGTGGCGTGCCCGGCGCCCGGGAGCCCGTCGGCGGGCGGGCCGCCGGCCTCCGGCGCCGGTACGGCCGTTGCCTCGACCGACGGTGACGTCACGGACCCGACGGTACCCAGGGCGGCGAGGGAACCGGCTGCCAGCCTGCCATCAGTGCCGCCACCGGCCGTGCCGACGGTCTCGGCGGGCGGCGACGGGAGCGGCACGTCCGCGCCACCAGGCGTGCTCTGATCACCAGAAGTACTCTGATCACCAGGAGGGCTCTGGGCCGGGGGAAGGGTGAGCGGGGACGAGAGTACGGGCCCCGCGGTCGTTGGCTTGGAGGCGCCCGCCCGCCCCGGTCCGCGGGCGGGGACATGCCGGTGACGAAGGACGGCCTCGGTAGACAGAGCGACCTCGCGATCGGCGGGATCGACGGGCGACCCACGCGGGACGGTGCCCCGAAAGTCGGAGCGGACGGTGTTCTACGACGTGTCGGAGTCTAGCCGCCGCGGCGCTGCGTACGCGCGTCGACCGCGCCCGGACCCCCGCCGCCGTCCTGCGTCCTCTCTCACAACCGCGCCACGCGGCCCCCCGGGCGGCGGCGACCGACATGTACTGGCGTGGGGCATCGGACAGCGACGGTGGGCATGGCGCATGGACGGCGGGCATCGGGCATCGGGCAGGGACCGCAGGGACCGCAGGGACCGCAGGGACCGGGATTCCACTCGTCGTGCGCGTTGTTCTCCCAACCGCCACCCGAGACTGTCACGGGGATCCGCAGACTGGGATCAGACTGGAAACAGACTGGGATGGAGCCGGCCCCAGAGGGTAGTGCCCTGAAGGGGGTGCGCCCATCCGAAGCGCGAGAACAGCCATGAAGCGCGAGAACAGCTTGGAGGCCTTGGAGACATGGTGAGGACGCCACCGCCCGCGGAGAGGAAGTCAGCCCGATGAGCAATCCCCTGTCCGAGCTCTCAGCCGCCGGAGTGGCGGTCTGGCTGGACGACATCAGCCGGGACCGCCTACGCACCGGCAACCTCGCCCACCTGGTCGAGAACCGCGGCGTCGTCGGCGTGACGAGCAACCCGACCATCTTCCAGAAGGCGATCAGTTCGAGCGACCTGTACGACGAGCAGCTGCACGACCTGGCGATCCGCGGCGTGGACGTCGGCGAGGCCGTCCGGGCCATCACGGCCGCCGACGTGCGCGACGCCTGCGACGTGCTGCGCGGCATCTACGACGCCAGCGGCGGCGTCGACGGCCGGGTGTCCCTGGAGGTCGATCCCCGGCTCGCCCACGAGGCCGAGCGCACGCTCGCCGAGGCGCGTGCCCTGTGGTGGCTGGTCGACCGGCCCAACCTGTTCATCAAGATTCCCGCCACCCGGGCCGGCCTCTCGGCGATCACCGAGACGCTTGCCCAGGGCATCAGCGTGAACGTGACGCTGATCTTCGGACTCGACCGGTACGACGCCGTGATCGACGCTTTCATGACCGGTCTGGAGAAGGCCCTGGCCGCGGGGCGCGACATCTCCGACCTGGCCTCGGTCGCGTCGTTCTTCGTCAGCCGGGTGGACACCGAGGTCGATCAGCGGCTGGAGAAGATCGGCACCCCGGAGGCGAAGGCGCTGCGCGGCCGGGCCGCCGTCGCCAACGCCCGGCTGGCCTTCGAGCGGTACGAGAAGGCGTTCGCCACTCCCCGCTGGGCGGCCCTGGCCGCGGCGGGCGCGAAGCCCCAACGCCCGCTGTGGGCGTCAACCTCCACCAAGGACCCGTCCCTGCCGGACACGATCTACGTCACCGAGCTGATCGCGCCCGGAACCGTCAACACGATGCCGGAGGCGACCCTGGAGGCGTTCGCCGACCACGGGTCGGTGACGGGTGAGACGATCCGCCCCCGCTACGAGGAGGCCCATGAGGTGTTCGCCCAGCTCACGGCCGTCGGAATCGATCTCGACGACGTGATCGGGACCCTGGAGAGCCAGGGCGTGCAGAAGTTCGAGGACTCGTGGACCCAGCTGTTGGACACCATCGCGGCGCACCTGGGCTCACCCAGTTCGTCCGCGTAAGGCCTGGCGCCGGCCGTGGCCGTGACGGTCGCCACGGCCATCGCCACGGCCGTGATGATCGTCTCAGCGTCGTTCAGGGACACCCGACGGTCCCTGGTGAAACAACCTCGGAGAGACCACAAGCAGAACGAAGGGGGAACGGGTGGCGCCCACGGTGAGTACCAACCCGCTGCGGGACCCACGTGACCGCAGACTGCCGCGCCTGCCGGACGCGAGCGCCCTGGTGGTGTTCGGCGCTACCGGCGACCTGGCCCGCAAGAAGCTGATCCCCGCCGTCTACGACCTGGCCCACCGCGGCCTGCTGCCGCCGGGTTTCGTCCTCCTCGGGTTCGCCCGCCGGGACTGGTCCGACGAGGACTTCGCCGAGTTCGCCCGGCAGGCCGCCGAGAAGGGCGCCCGCACACCCTTCCGCGAGGAGGTCTGGGACCGGCTGGCGGGCTCCGTGCGGTTCCTGCCGGGGTCCTTCGACGACGACGCCGCGTTCGACCGGCTCGCCCGCACGCTGGAGAGCCTGGAGCACTCCCACGGTATCCGTGGCAACGCGGCGTTCTACCTGTCGATCCCGCCGTCGGCCTTCCCGGTCGTGCTCAAGCAGATGCAGCGCACCGGGCTCTCCTCGGCCGCGGGTTCGGGCAGCTGGCGCCGGGTCGTCGTCGAGAAACCGTTCGGTCACGACCTGGAGTCGGCCCGGCAGCTCAACGCGCTCGTTGACGACGTCTTCACCCCGTCCGGGGTGTTCCGCATCGACCACTACCTGGGCAAGGAGACGGTCCAGAACCTCTTCGCGCTGCGCTTCGCCAACACTCTGTTCGAACCGATCTGGAACTCCCAGTTCGTCGACTCGGTGCAGATCACCATGGCCGAGGACGTCGGGATCGGCACCCGGGCCGGCTTCTACGACGAGACGGGCGCCGCCCGGGACGTGCTCCAGAACCACCTGTTGCAGCTGCTCGCCCTGACCGCGATGGAGGAGCCGGTCAGTTTCGGCGCGGAGACCATCCGCACCGAGAAGCTGAAGGTGCTCCGCGCGGTGTCGCTGCCCATGGACCTCAACCGCTGCGCGGTAAGGGGGCAGTACGAGCAGGGCTGGCTCGCCGGGGAGCGGGTCCCGGGCTACCTCGACGAACAGGACATCCCTGCGCAGTCGCGGACGGAGACCTTCTCGGCGGTGCGCCTCGGCATCGAGACGCGCCGGTGGGCCGGGGTGCCGTTCTACCTGCGGACCGGCAAGCGGCTGCCACGGCGGGTCACCGAGGTCGCCATCTTCTTCAAAAAGGCGCCGCACCTGCCATTCGACGAGACCGCCACCACCGAGCTCGGCAACAACCAGCTGGTCATCCGGGTGCAGCCCGACGAGGGGGTCACGCTCAAGTTCGGCTCCAAGGTCCCCGGCTCGGCGATGGAGGTCCGGGACGTCGCGATGGACGTCCTGTTCGGTGAGGCGTTCACCGAGGCGCTGCCGGAGGCCTACGAACGGCTGATCCTCGACGTGCTGCTCGGCGACGCGACGCTGTTCCCGAACAACGCGGAGGTCGAGGAGTCCTGGCGGATCGTCGATCCGCTGGAGCGGCACTGGGCGGGCACCACCCCGCACCGCTACCGGGCCGGCACCTGGGGTCCGGTAGCCGCCGACGAGATGCTCGCCCACGACGGTCGCCGGTGGCGGCGGCCATGACCATGGATTAGGAGCCCCTCGTGACCACGTTGTGGGACACCACCGGTTCTGAGGTGGTCAAGGCCCTCGCCGCCGAACGACGGGCGGCCGGAGCCCTGGCCTTCGGTCTGGCGCTGACCCTCGTCGTCGTCGTTGACGAAAAGCACGTCAGCGCCGCTGAGGGCGCGGCGACGCTGGCGGCCTCGGCCCATCCGTGCCGGCTACTGATCGTCGTCCGCCGGCAGGTTGACGTGTCGCATCCCCGGCTCGACGCCGAGGTCTCGATCGGCGGTCGGCTCGGCCCGGGCGAAGCGGTCGTGATGCGGATGTCCGGCCGGTTGGCGCTGCACGCGGAATCGGTCGTGCTTCCCCTGCTCGCACCGGACGCCCCGGTGGTCACCTGGTGGCACGACGAGCCGCCGGCCCGGATCGCCTACGACCCGCTCGGCGTGTTCGCCGACCGGCGGGTCACCGACGTCACCGCCAGCCCGGATCCGCTGTCGGCGCTGTTCCAGCGGGCCGCGGACTTCGCCCCCGGCGACACGGACCTGTCCTGGACCAGGCTGTCGCCCTGGCGCACCCTGCTCGCCGCCGCCTTCGATGCGGTGGTCAGCGAGCGGCCGGACTCAGCTGTCATCACCGCAGGCCGGGCCGATCCGAGCGCCCAGCTGTTCGCCGGCTGGCTCCAGAACAGGCTCGCCGTCCCGGTGACGGTCGACGAGACGGGCGGCCGGCCCGGTATCACGGCCGTCGCCGTCGCCCTCGACGGGGACCGGCTGGCTGTCTCCCGCACCGACTCCCGCTCGGCGATGATCTCCCGCACCGGCTATCCGGACCGGGTACTGCCTCTGGCCGACCGGGGCGTCGGAGACCTGCTCGCCGAGGAGCTGCGCCGGCTCGACGACGACGCCGTCTACGCCGAGGCCCTGGGTACCTGGAGCGGCCTGCCGAACCTGACCAGACGCTCGCCGCACCGAGAGCACATCTGGCGGGACCCGATGGACCGGACCGTGGGCGCCACGGACGCGTTGGCCGCCGGCGCCGTGACGTCGGGCACCGCGACGTCGGGCACCGCGGCCCCGGGCACCGCCCCGATGACGAGTGCCCCGAACAACGAACGGACGGTGGGTGGCGCATGACGGCCGAGCCAGAGCTCGTCCTCCATCGTGACGCCGGGGTACTGGCCAGGGCGGCCGCGGCCCGGCTGATCACCCGGCTGGTGGACGCCCAGACGGCCCGCGGGGAGGCCTCACTCGTCCTGACCGGCGGTGGCATCGGCATCGCCCTGCTGCGGGCGGTGCGATCGAACCCGGCTCTCGACGCGGTGGACTGGGGCAAGGTCGACATCTGGTGGGGCGACGAGCGGTTCGTCACGGCAGGCTCGCCCGACCGCAACGAGCGGCAGGCGCGGGAGGCGCTGCTCGATCACGTCCCGGTGGATCCCAAACGGATCTTCCCGATGGGCCATCTGGCGGCCCCGACCGCGGGCGGTGACGTCGAGGGACGGGCCTCGGCCTCCGGCTATGCCGATCCGGAGTCCGCCGCGGCGGAGTACACCGCGCTGCTGGCCACCCGTGCCGTCGCCGGATCGGCGGTGCCGAGCTTCGACGTGGTGCTCCTCGGGCTCGGCCCGGAGGGCCATGTCGCCTCGCTGTTCCCGGACTCCCCCGCGGTCGTCGCGACCGAACCGGTGGTGGCCGTGCATGACTGCCCCAAGCCACCGCCGGAACGCGTCACGCTGACCCTGCCGGCCATCCAGTCCGCCCACGAGGTCTGGGTGATCGTCGCCGGGGAGGAGAAGGCCGATGCGGTCGCGGCGTCGTTCTCCGGAGCGGGACCGATCACGATCCCGGCGACGGGAGCCGTCGGCCGCGACCGCAGCCTGTGGCTCGCCGACCGGGCCGCCGCCTCCCGGCTGCCCGGCTGGCGGTGACACGGTCCGTGGACGACCTGTCCCGTAGACCTGTCCCGTGGGCCGGGCCCACGGGACGGCACCGGCGGATCAGGTCAGGATCTTGGTCTTGCCCCGCTCGAACTCGGCCTCGCTGATGATCCCCCGGTCGCGCAGGTGCGCGAGCTTGCCGAGTTCGTCGGCGTCGCTCGTCGTCCCGGCGGCCTCCTGGAGGTAGGCGCGCCAGGCCTGTTCGTCGCGCTGCGCCGCGGCGCGGCTGCGCTCGTGCATGCTGCCACCCCGCACGATCAGGTAGGCGATCACGCCGAGCCAGGGCAGCACCAGGATCGCGACCGTCCAGGCGGCCTTCGCCCATCCGGACAGATCCTGGCTGCGGAACACATCCATGATCACCGCAAACAGCAGCCACAGCCACAGGATGAAAGCAAAAAACCACAGCATATAGAGGAAGACGCTGAGTAGCGGAAAATCGGGATCCACGGAGTACCTCCTGTCCACCTGTCCACGCCATGGTCGGGCGGTGGCCTGGACGGGCCACCGCCGTCCCGGCGTCCTGGGCCCCGGTTCCGGCCCGGACCCGGTTTCTGACCCGGTCCGTTCATACCCGCGCCGGGCCGTCCCCCCGTCTCGCCGCCTCACCCGCCGGGGGTGGACCGCCCAGCACGCTCACCCGCTCACCCGGCAGTCCGGTCAGCCGGCAGTCCGGTCAGCCGGCAGTCCGGTCAGCCGGCAGTCCGGTCACCCGGCCGTCCGGTCAGACATCCCATGTTTTTGGCTGTCAAGCGGCGAGGTTGAGTGTT
>NZ_CDXDOS010000142.1:3113-8484 GCF_978021245.1 Frankia sp. CoBUL1 | reverse complement strand
GGCCGAGAAACCTCGCGACCATCCGCAACCTTGCCCTGAGCCTCCTCCGCCTCCGCGGAGTCCGAAAAGTCAAGGAAACCCTCGAACACATCGCCGGAGACCGCCGCCGGGCACTCCAATTCATAGCCACTTAACGCAACAGACCGTCACACCACGCGACCTTCGCGCAGCCCTGAGCCTCGACCTGCGGCAGGTGGCCGGACCGGGGCAGCAGCGTGAACGTCGACAGTGGGATCGCGGCGGCATAGGCCCTGCCGTATTCCGAGTCAACGATGCCGTCACTTTCGCCCCACAGAACGTGGGCTGGGATGTCGAGACCACCCAGCCGCTCGGCGAGCGTCGGGTCCGACATGACCGGGCCCGTGTACCCGACCAGCGCTCGCACATCCGGGCTCGGCCCGGCATCGCCAGTACCCGGCGAAGCAGGCATCTTGCTCGGGTCATGGAAGGAGAACGACCGGATCTCAGTAGGCGAGAGACCGCGGACATCGAGCATCGGATGGCCGTCGACGTCAATACCAATACCGTCGATGATCACCACGCCGCTGACCCGGGGGCTCTGCTGCAAGGCGATCTCGGCGGCGAGCCACCCACCGAAGGAGTTGCCGACGACGGTCACATCCGTGAGGTCGAGTTGCTCGATCATCGCTACATACATCCGGGCGAGCTCGATGACTCCCGTCAGCGCTTCGGCCTTCGGCGTACCGCCGAAGCCGGGGTGAGTGGGCAGCAGTACCCGGGAGTGGGTGCGCTCGGCGAGCAGATCGGCGAAGCCGGTCATGGTGACCGTGCCACCTCCACCGTGCAGGAGCAGAAACGGCCGGGTGCGGTCGCGGTCCTGGACGGTGATCTCGACCGCTCCCGCGGAGCCGACCTGGAGCGTGTGGGTGTGGGTGTGGGTGGGCCGGAGGGAGCCGGCCATGATCGGAGTACTCATGATTCCTCTCTTATTGACAGGAATATAAGCAACATTATATCAGCTTCATGATACAAGCAACCTTACTCGACACGCTAGGCTCAGGTCGTGAGATACCGCACCGCGGACGTCGCCTTGTCCGTCAAACGCCTGCAGTACCGCCATCACCGCGCGCTGAGCCGCGCGCTGGCACCATTGGGACTCTCACTCGCGCAGTGGGACACCCTGCGTCACCTGCACCGGCACCCGGACGCATCGCTGCACGACCTCGCAGTGCTGACGTTCCAAACCGACCAGTCCTTCGGCTCCCTGGCGGCCCGGATGGCCGCCCGCGGGCTGATCGGGCGGGTTCCGGGGCCGGGCCGTGCCGTGCGACACCGGCTCACCGAGGAGGGCGCGCGGCTGCGCGCGGCCGGCCAGGACGCCGTGGACGCCGTCTTCGATTCCTCGTTCCGCGCCCTGTCGGCCGACCAACTCGACCAGCTGGGCGCGCTCCTGGACGCGGCCCTCGGGCCCGACCCGACCGCGTAGTGGAAGGCCGGCCCAAGCCCTCTGGTGCCGCGCCGCCTGCCCGGCATGATCACGCGAGGCGCACATGGTCAGCCCGCGGCGAGCAGGTCGACGGCCGGTCGAGTCGGGACCGCCCGCTGCCGCTCCGCGGCGAGGAACGGCCCTTCGCCGCTCGGGTCCATCACGCCGGACTCGGCCCAGCTGAAGCGGCCCGCAAGCACCTCCTGCGCCGCCGTGTAGTTGCGGGCGTCGTCGTTGCGCCACAGCGCCGCGAAGGACGCCTCGACCCGGCGTCGCGCCTGCCGGCAGAACAGGTCGGCCAGGTCGGTCGCGGTCGGCTCGCCCTCCTCGTCGAGCATCCGGGCCCGCACGACCGCCGCGCTGATGGCGAACAGTTCGGCGCCGATGTCGACGAGACGCCCGAGGAACGCCTGCTTCTTCTCCAGCCCGCCCTGCCAGCGAGCCATCCCGTAGAAGGTCGACCGGGCGAGCTTGCGCGCCGAGCGCTCCACGAAGCGCAGGTGCGTGCTGAGCCGGCCGAATTCGAGGAACGAGCGCGGCGACGTCCCACTGCCGACGGCGAGGCCGGGCAGCCAGCGGCCGTAGAAGGCAGCCGCCCGTCCGGCGCTGCGGGCCTTCGCCGCGACCGGCGCGTCCGGGGAAATGATGTCGCCGGCCACCGCGAGGTGGGTGTCCACGGCCTCCCGCGCGATGAGCAACCGCATGATCTCGGTGGAGCCTTCGAAGATCCGATTGATGCGCAGATCGCGTAGCATCTGCTCGGCCGGTACCGGTCGTTCCCCCCGGTTGGCCAGGGACTGGGCGGTCTCGTACCCGCGGCCGCCGCGGATCTGGACCAGCTCATCGGCGATCAGCCAGGCCATCTCGCTGGCATACAGCTTGGCCAGGGCAGCCTCGATCCGGATGTCCCCGCGTCCCTCATCGGCCATCAGGCCGGACAGCTCCAGCATCGCCTCCAGCCCGAACGTGGTGGCGGCCGTGAACGCGATCTTCTGGGCGATGGCGTCGTGCTGGCCGATAGGCCGGCCCCACTGGACGCGGTCCCGCGACCATTCCCGGGCGATGCGCAGCGCGTACTTGGCGCCGCCCACGCAGGTCGCCGGCAGGGCGAGGCGGCCGGTGTTCAGCGTCGTCAGGGCAATCTTGAGCCCATCGCCTTCCCGCCCGAGGCGGTCCGCGGCCGGGACCCGGACCCGCTCGAAGCTGGTCACCCCGTTCTCGATGCCGCGCAGACCCATGAACTCGTTGCGGTGCTCCACCTTCACGCCGGGTGCGTGGGCGTCGACGATGAAACACGTGATGCCACCGCGATGACCGGCCGAGCGCGGGACGACCGCCATGACCACCAGCCGATCGGCGATCACACCGTTGGTGGTCCACAGCTTGCGGCCGCTCAGCTCGTAGGCGGCGCCGCCCTCGACCGGCACCGCCTGGCTGCTCATCCGGGCCGGGTCGCTGCCCACGTCGGGCTCGGTCAGCAGGAACGCGCTGATCTCCTCGCGGGCCACCTTCGGCAGATACGTCCGCTTCTGCTCCTCGGTACCGAACCCCAGGACCGGCTCGGCCACGCCGATCGACTGGTGCGCCGAGAGCAGCGTGGGCAGGCTCGAATGCCACGAGCTGGACAGTTCAAGCGCCCGGTTGTAGTACACGGTGGTCAACCCGAGTCCGCCGTACTCCTCGGGGATCTTCATGCCGAGGGCGCCTATCCGCCGCAGCCCGTCGATCACCTGCCCAGGTAGCCGCCCGTCCCGCTCGATCTGCAACGGGTCCACCGTCTCCCGCAGGAACGACTCGAGCTGGGCCAGGAACGCCTCCCCCCGCCGCCGGTCGCCCTCCTTCGGCCGTGGGTGCGGGGAGATCAGATCGAGCCGGAGATGACCGAGGAAAAGCTCCTTGCCAAACGAGGGAAGCCGCCACTCGGCCTCCCGGGCCGCCTCGGCGACCCTGCGCGCCTCCCGTTCTCCCACCTGCGCCATGTCTCGCCTCCCCGTCCGTGAGCGGTATCCCGCCCGCCAGCGGTATGCAGTCCCTGCCTACCCGTACTCCTACCCGCACCGCGCCCATCCGCACGAGCTGGGTGAGCCCCACCGAGCGGTGTAGATCGGGGCTGCTGGACCCCCATCCCCAACACGATCATCAGCCACCCAACGCTGAGCGGGTACGCGCGGATGATCCTGATCTGGCTTCTCTCCCACACACCCGAGTACTTGGCCACCGTCAACGCGGACGCTGTCAAGCGCGAGTTCCGGGGCTGGGGTCGGCGGGTCGTTGCCGCCGCTCTCAAGGAGCTTGAATCCTCCGGGCATCTCGTTCGGAGACGGGTTCCGGGTCCGGGTGGTCGGGTGATCTGGGCTCCGTTGGCGGTCCGGGCCATGCCAGAGAGTGGTGATGCGAACACGCCAGCGGAACTACCGGTTTCGGATGGTCCGTCAGCGGAACGTCCGTATGTGGATAACCCCAACCACAGGACAGAAACCACCCCGCCCGACCCGATCGAGGCCAGCTCCACCACAGGCAGCAAGGGATGCGGGGGGTCAGCTCCCGCCGTACCCGCCGGTGCCGACCTGGTCCAGACGCTGATCGACCTGGTCCGTGAGGTGACCGGGCAGACGATCGACCGGGAGCTCGCCGGCAAGGGGGTGGCGATGGTCCTCCGGGCGAAGGACGGCACACCGCGGCCTGTGTCGGATCCGGTGGCCTACCTGCGGACAGCGGTCGAGACGGCGCCCACACGGTTCCTGGAGACGTTCGTCCCGCCACGCGCGGGCAGCGCCCACAGCCGGCTGCGGCGCGGCTTCGACCCGAACGCGACGATCCACGAGCCGCGTGGCATGACCGGCCTGGACATCGACCCTGCTACGGGGTGGCCGGTCGACATGAACCCGGGTGGACGCCCGCTGCGCCGGAAGGAGACCGCCCGCGCCTTCGAGGCTGAGCAGGCCCGGGTCACAGCGTCCGGTCCGGCCGGCGACCCGTCGAAGCTGCTGTGCCCCACCCACCCGACGGCCACGTTCCACCCGGACGGGACGTGCCCGGAATGCCGCCCAAAAACCACGCAAACCGCCGAACCGGGCTGGACCGGATGGATGTTCTGCGCCCACGCCCCGTACGGCCATCACGGGCCTGCCTCCGTGGTGTGGCTCCTGTGGTGGGGACGCCGGTCACTCCCCGGCCGTCATGCAGGCCAACCCGTCGTACCGGACGGACACCGGCCGGCCCCGCGGCACCCCGTGCCCCCGGTGCCACCCGGATGGGATCCGGGCCAGCGCGTGAACGGGCACCAAACCCCCGCCTGTTCGCCGCGCTGGGCCAGATCCCCGACTTCCTTGACCGGCTCATCCGGGCCAGGCGACGAACGGAACCTGCTACGTTGCAGCGTGTTCTACGTAGCGCCAGGGGGGAAATGAGGGACAGTAGATCTAGCGTTGTTCCAGTACCGCCGCGTCGGACTCAACCACCGAGGGGAGGTACGAGGCAGATGCCCTCCGTGCATGACGTTGCCGCCTACATCCTCGACAAGGCGGCTCCCATGACCGCCATGAAGCTCCAGAAGCTCGTCTACTACTCGCAGGCCTGGCACCTCGTCCGGGACGACGAGGTCCTGTTCCCTCAGCCGATCGAAGCTTGGGCCAACGGCCCCGTCGTCCCCGAGCTGTACGCCAGGCACCGCGGCCGGTACACGGTGGAAGCGCCCTGGCAGTGGGGCAGCGCGGATGCGCTCACCGACGCGCAGCGCGAGACCATCGACGAGGTGCTGAACGCCTACGGGGACTTCACTGCCCAGCAGCTCAGCGTCCTGTCGCACAGCGAACGGCCCTGGCGGGAGGCCCGCCAGGGGCTGCAGCCGCTTGAGCGGGGCTCCGAGGTCATCGACCCCACGGTCATGGCCGACTACTACGGTTCCCTGCTCCAGGAGGGCAG
>NZ_CDXDOS010000142.1:0-3088 GCF_978021245.1 Frankia sp. CoBUL1 | reverse complement strand
GGGGCTCGACGGTTCCAGAAGACTGATGGGCAAGAAGCGATCGGCGAAGATCCCGTCGGTCGAGATCCCGTCTCGATCACATGTGGCACCTCGCCGCGCTTTGACAGTGCCAGGCGCCGACACGAGCCACGAGAGGATCTGCTGGCGGTTCAACCTCGCCGACCGCGAAGGCCCCTGGGCGCTCACGGCCAAGGTATGGCCGGAGGTCATAGGCCACCTGACCAACTTCGAATCGATGACGGCGGATGAGATCTTCGCTGGCATCGGAACGAAGGGGAAGCGATACGAGCTGCCCCACGGCTTCCCGGCCAAGGAGGCCAACCGCCGCTGGGCGGCACTGGGCCTCGACGACCAAGATTTCGTGTGGCGGCTCGGCGACGGCGGCCCGATCCGCATCTATGGCCTGCGCGTCGCGAACGTCTTCCATGTCCTCATGGTGGGACCCGAACCACGAGATCTGGCCCAGCCGCTCGCGATGGACCGGTAGCCGCTGGACCCGGGACTGACACAGTGACAACGTCCGCCAGACGGACGCCGTGAGGATGACCGGACCCAGATTCCGATCACCGACCGGCCGGGCCGTGCGCAGCAGGCCACGAGGCCTGGCGGAACGTGCCGAACAGGCTTTACGCGGCCGGGTCCTCCGCCTCGCCGCGGCCGCCAGCCCGAAGCCGCACTTCGAGATGCATCCGGACGGCGCTGTACCGACGGTCCCCCTCCGGGGACGACACCCTGATCACATCCATGACCTCGGCGAGCACGGTCGCCGCGCGGACACACTGTTCCTCGCTGCCTTCGAGCCGGATCTTCACGCCGCCCATCCTCCGTGCGTGGTGTGCCGGCCCGGCCTCCCGGGGTCGCTGGCCCGTCCCGAACGGGAAACACCCGGGGCCGAATCGCCGCAGAGCCGTCCAGATCGGCGCCGGGCCGGCTACAGCCGGTCTCCCAACCTGAGGCGCCGGTGCGCCTCCCGGGCACGCTCGTCCGCGACCGAGGCCCCGTAGCGGCGGAGCATCGCCGGACTCTGCCATCCCATGTTCCTCATCAGATCCGTTTCGGCTCCCCCGGCCGCGAGCCACGTATGCGCAGCGGTATGCCGGAACTGGTGCGGGTGCAGCCCCTTGATGCCGGCTGCCTCGCCGCGGCGCCACAGCATCTGCCGGATGCCGTCGGCGCTGAACGGCCCGCGGCCCTTCTCCCCCACCCACAGGGCATCCTCTTCGCCGCCCATCGGTCCCGGGAGCGCACCCGCACGTACCGCTCGAGCGCGATCCCCGTCTTGCTCCCGAACGGGACGGCACGGGCCCGGCGGCCCTTCGCCACGATGTGGATCACGTCCTGGGTGAAGTCGACGTCTTCGACGGTGAGGTTCGCGATCTCGGCGCGACGCGCACCGGTGTCCATGAACAGGCGGATGATCGCCTCGTCGCGGCGGGACACCAGGTCCCGGCCGGCACAGCCGGCGAGCAAAGTCCGGATCTGATCGTCGGTGAGAACGGGCACCGGCTGTTCGGGGACGACGGGCGGGCGCATCCGGTCGAGCGACGACCGGTCGAGATCCTCTTCCTCGGCGAGCCACTGGCCGAACTGCTGCAACGCCCGGAAGACGAGGGACACGGTTGCCGGGGCGTGGGTGGCCGCGTAGCCCGCCAGGAAGGCTTCGACGTGGGAGCGTTCCAACTCGGCCGGGCCGGCCGGACCGTCGTTCGCGGCGAGGTGGCGGCCAAGCACGCCGCGCTCACCCGTCTCGACGATCATCTGATCGGCGGCTGAGATGCCCCACTCCCCCCGACGGCGGCCCGGCAGGCGGCTACACCGGTTGCTACAAACGGCCGGATTTCCCGGCCCCAGAGGCGCCCCGTCGGGGGGTCGGGGGGTCGTCTCCCGACTAGCATCGCGGCTGCTGGCGCAGTTGATCGCAGATCAACAAGCATGCGGAACCAGCCCGTGGGCGCGGCAGGGATCGAACCTGCGACCACTCGCTTGTAAGGCGAGCGCTCTCCCGCTGAGCTACGCGCCCGGGAGATGACGAGGTCGACTAAGACTACGCAGCGGCGAGCCCCGGCGGGAGCCGGCCCTCCACGACTCCCCAGACGCAGGCCGACTCCCGCAAGGACGATCTTAGAGGATGGCGAGCGCCTTGAGGTACTCGGCCTGGTCCCGCGCGTCGGGGATGTTGTTGACGACCTTCCAGCGGACAACACCCTCCTTGTCGATGACGAAGGTGCCCCGCAGGGAGATGCCCCGCTCCGCGTTGAAGACGCCGTACGCGCTCGCGACGGCGCCGTGCGGCCAGAAGTCGGCGAGCAGCGGGAACTCGTAGCCCTGCTGGTCGGCCCAGACCTTGTGGGCGAACGGCGAGTCGACCGACACGGCCAGCACCTGGACGTCGTCGTTCTGGAACGAAGCGAGATCGTCCCGCACGGAGCACAGCTCGCCCTGGCAGACGCCGGTGAAGGTCAACGGGTAGAACAACAGGACCACGTTGCGCTTACCCTGGAACGCGGACAGCGTGACAACCTCGTTGTTCTGGTCCTTCAGCGAGAAGTCCGGGGCGACGGAGCCAACCTCGACGGCCATGGGCTCTTCCTCTCCACAACGGTGGGGAACTGATCAGGGACCGGTGACCACAACGGGTGATCACTACGGCGGCGGGCCCCGCGCCAGATCCGGCGAAGGTACTCACCGATCGGCATGGATGTCCCGATCCAGCATGCCATTGCCGGCTACCTCGAAGCTGGCCACCCATCCGCGGCGTGCCCTACACGACCTTCCGGATCTCCGCCGTATCGCCTGGAACCGCACCCGACCTGGACGTTCACGCGCGTGCTCGGCAATCAGATCACGGTGATCAGATCGGGACGAAGGGTGTCCTTCCCGGTCCGGTGACCCCGATGCGGCGGGTGTGCGGGTTTTCGAGGCCAGAGTGCCCTAGTCTGGCCGATCGACGCGGGAGCCGCACCCGCCGGACATGCGTGGGGGCATGGTGCCGTGCCCCGCGGCCGCCACTGGTATGGACACCGATGAGGACAGGGCCACGTTGACCGATCAGAGTTCCACCCCGCACGGATACCCCGCCCGGGAACCC
>NZ_CDXDOS010000141.1:0-8503 GCF_978021245.1 Frankia sp. CoBUL1 | reverse complement strand
CTCCACCCCAAGCACGAACGCGCCGGCAGGAAAGACGTCCTCGAAACGCACCGGAATACGCGTGGGAACCGCCATCGACGATCAGCCTCCGTTAGAGTCGCCCCCGTGGCCGGTAGTCCGGCCGCTGTCGGGCAGCACCCACAATGCGCCGCTCGCCGAGCGCTCGCCAAGCGCATATACGGCTCGATATAACGTGCCGACATAGAAATGCGCTCAGCGTTGCGGGAGCCTTCCGGACCGCACTCGCCAGCCACTATTGTTTGACGGGCGACAAACAACGGGGAAGGGGTCGGCCACGATGCTGCGCGACACTGCGACAGGCGAGGACTGGCCCGCGGTCGGCCAGGCGATCAACGCTCGCATGCGGGAACAGCGGATCACTCAGCAGGCGCTCGCCACCACGTCCGGGGTGTCGGTGGCTACCCTGCGCGAGCTACAGCGCGGGACGAGCCGCCGCCGAGCCCAGGACAGCACCCTCGTTGCCATCTCCCGCGCGCTCGGGTGGGCAGATGACCATCTGCTTGTGGTGCTACTTGGAGCCCCGCCCACCGTGGTCACGTCCCCGGCACCGCCGATAGACCGGCAGATCCTCGATGTCCTGCTGCGGATCGAGCGCCGCATGGCCGACATCGGCGCCCACCTGCGGGTCCCCACCGCGGTCCGTGACGCCCTGGACCAGGACCGGCCGGCCGAAAACAGCGATGGGCCGGATCCGACAACGGCGTAGCTCCGCTATCGAGTCCGGCCCATCGGCCGAGACACAGGTCATTCGTCAACCGGACGGTGTTCCTCCCGGGGGAAGGTCCTGGTCAGTGGCGCCCGCGAGCCGGCTGACGAACAGGCGCACGGTGGTGAGGGCTTCGTCGTAGCCCGCGCGGAACGCCTGCCGTTCGCCGGAGGTCATCCACCGCGACCGGTCCGGCGCGGCGTCCGGGATGTCGAGCACCGAGCCGTGCAGGGTCAGCAGGTGGCGGCGGGTCGGCAGGTCCCCCGGCAGCCGGTAGACGAGAACCACGTCAACATCCCCGAAAGCGGCAGCGAACTCCACTTCCCCAGGCAGCTCCCCGAGCGCGCGGAGGAGGTCCGCGACGCCCGATCCGGGTTGTACCGCGAGCGCCCATTCCCCGGGCCCCCATGGCACCTTCACCACTGCCGGCCTCGCGATGCCACCGCGGCCCTTCTCCGTCTCGGTCACCGAGGGGTTCACCGCAGTTCCCGCGGTCGCGCAGGCAAGCGCTCCAACGTTCCACCAGGCACCATCCACCCAGTGCCAGACGGCAAACCGTCGACCAGGAACCGAAGCGGACACACCTGATGCTCCGCCCACCCGTGCTCGGTCGCATATCGGTCGGCATCGGCCGCCGACCGGAAGGCAACCACAGTCTCACGGATCAGACCACTTCCACCGGACTCGAAGCGCACCGCCCCGAACAGCAGAGCGCTCTCACCGTCCCCCCGCTCCCTCACGATCTCGCCCGTTGACGTCATGGTGTCCTTCCCGTCGAGTCGTTACCAGGACGGCCCTCCCCACCCACCACGTCGGCTGTGATCGGAGCAGGGTCCGGGACGCCCCGACGTACGCTGACGCCGATCTACAGTTCGGAATAGATACGAGGCTGAATACCGTGAGTGGATACACTGGCTGACGGTGCGCACATCGCCACGGATCAGACTCGTCCGACGGAGGCCACTGCCATGCCGGGACACCGCCCCCGCCCTCTCCCCGTCGCCCCGCCCGGCCTCTGGGACCGGCGCGACATGGCCGCCGCTCTCGCCGAACGCGACATGAAGACCGTCCTGACGATCTACCGGCGGTGGACCGGCGCATCCCAGTCACAAATCTCGATCATGACCGGTGTGCAGCAGCCGACGATCAGCCTCATCCTCAACGGGAAGCGCCACGTCACCAGCATCGAGACGTACGAGAAGTTCGCCGAGGGACTCGACATCCCCCGCGAACGCCTCGGCCTGGCCCCCGCAGAGCCCGCAACGACGATCGAGGCGACCCCGGCCGGACCGGACCGCCGGACGATCCTTGCCGTCGGAGCAGCGTGGGCGATCGACGAGGAACTCGAAGAAGTCACCCAGCGCATGCAGCAGTTCGCGGCCTCCAACGTCAACGATGCCTCCCTGGAACAGGCGGAGACGAGCATCGAGGTTGTCGGCCGCCGGTACGAGACCAGCAACGCCGCCACCGTCTACCCGGTCGCGCTTAAGCAGCGCCGATGGGTTGCCGAGCTCATGGCCGGGCATCAGCACCCCTCGCAGCGCCGGCACCTGTATCTGATCGGCGGGAAGCTCTCCGGGCTTCTCGGCTATCTGGCGTTCGACCTCGGCAACGAGCTGGTGGCCCGCGCCTACTGCAACGAGGCGATGAGCCTCGCCAAGGCCGCCGGACACAACGACCTTGCGGCCTGGGTTCGCGGGACGCAGAGCTTCATCGCCTACTACGGCGGCCGGTACCGCGAAGCCCTCGACCTTGCCCGCGACGGGCAGCGATACGCCCGCGGCGGCCCCGCCTCCATCCGGTTGGCAATCAGCGGCGAGGCCCGGACCCTGGGCAAGCTCGGTGACACCGCCGGGGTCGATGAAGCCGTGAGCCGGGCGCTCACCGCCCACGCGAAGATCGAGGACGCCGACCCGGTCGGCTACTTCCTGTCCTTCGACCCGTTCACCGAGTCCCGCATAGCCGGCAACGCCGCCTCCGCCTACCTGGCCGCCGGAGCCCACGAACGCGCCCGCGAGTTCACCGACCAGGCCATCCCCATCTTCGCCGCCGCCGGCTCCACCGCCAGCCACGCACTGACCCTCGTTGACGCGAGCATGACCTACCTCGCCGGACCGTCCCCCGAGCCCGACCGAGCCGGGGCACTCGTCAGCGAGGCGCTGACCGTCGGGGCGGATCTACGGTCCGAGGTGGTCGCCCGCCGGGCGAAGGACTTCCTGACCAGCGCCGCCCAGTGGCGGACGCTCCCGGAGATCGCGAAGGTCGCGGACTCGGTGAAAGTGTGGCGGACACTCACCGCATAACCTCTGTGCCCGTGCCCCTCACCCCTGAGCAGCAGGCCGACGCCGACGACTGGGAATCGTTCCGCCACGCCGAACGGATGGCCGACCACTGGTGGTGGCGTCCAGGATGGCGCCCCGACCGGCACTACCTGACCTGGTACCTCGTCTTCCACGACCAGGCCCTCACCGACTACGTCGCCGGCTTTCAGCGCGAGCTCGCCGACCTGGACTACCTCGACCCGGTGCCCGTCGACGGCCTGCACCTCACCGTGCAGGGAGTCGCGTTCGCCGACGAGATGCCTGCCGACGAGGTCGACGCTCTCGGGAAGGCCGCGGACGAACTGTGCGTGGACATCGACCCGTTCACCCTGACGGTCGGACCGATCGCCGCATACACTGGGGGCACCTTCCTGCGCACCGCGCCATGGCAGCCAGTCGCCGACCTACGGGAGCGCCTACGCGCTGCCGTCGGCCAGATCCTCGGCCCGGACGCAGTTCCGGACGAACCCGCCATGTTCAAGCCGCATATCAGCGTCACCTACTGCAACGCGGACCCGCCCGCGGACGAGGTCATCCGCTGCCTGACCGAGCTACGCCAGCAACCCCCGATCAGCCTGCCGGTCACCAGCGTCGATCTCCTCGAACTCCGCCGGGACGGACACGCCTACCGCTGGGACATCCGCCACCACGTCGACTTCACCGGCTGAGCGTCGTCCAGGGGACACCGTGAGCAAGCCGAGGCGTACCGCGTGCGTACCGTGCCGTTGCCGAATCCGTCGTTTTAGGATCAAGAGTCGCGGTGCGGACCGCCGCCGCACGACGGCTGCGCGCGGCCGTGGGCGGCCGTGCTCGCCGGTGCGTCGGCAGCCCGCACCGCGAAGGCGATCCCCGAACACCTGGAGATGAACACTGCGGTTCCAGCCCGAGTAATCCAGCCATGGAGCGATGATCTGGCCGATATCCCGCCATCGCGCACGCCAGGGGGCAGAAAAGCAAGCAGGGGGCACGCCAGCGAACGGCCGGGAGACAGAGCCAGTTGCAGCGGACAGCCCGACCCGTCCGCCCTGCGAGCGGCGAGACCTTCTGTGGCCACCCTGCGAAACGATCTTTACCCGAGAGGCTCCCGCAAGCCGGCGGATGAGGGCGGGACATGATCGCGTGGATCGCTGCTGCGAGAGCAAGCGATCGGCTCGGCCCGGCTGCCCGTTTACCTGCCCCTTTGGCGTCCGAACAGCCGAACGCAGGGCAGTGAAGGGGAAAGCGGTGATAACTAAGCGCAACAAGCCATTCGGGTGGATAAATTCTTAGATCAGAAAGCAATGATCCTGCTACTGTCCGACTCATGCGCCTATTGTCTCGTTACTGGGGGTACCTGGTCTTGCTTGCCGTAGTGGCCTTTTGGGTGACAGGTGTAGGCGGAGCCATAGTCGTGATCATGTTCTCCGTCGCGGCTGCGGTCTACTTCCTGTTCCAAGTGCCGGTCTGGTGTGGGGCAGTGACCCGTGACCAGAGGTTGTGCCGCAACAACTCATCGGGGCTGCTGATGGGCTGTAGCCTCCGACAGCACAAGTGGCAGAGAGTACGGATGACCGTCGTGCCACACGCGTGGCGTGAGCTCAACCGTGGCCTCTGGATATCACCGTCCGTCAGCGTCGCGACCCTTGCCGCCCTGTCGAGCGTGGTCTCTGCTCTCGCCGCCGTTGTGGCCCTCCTGGTGAGTGGTTGAGCTCAGATCGGGGCGACGAGGAGCCGGTTTGGATCCCCACCGTCGCGCACGCCAGGCGGCGGGAGAACGAGCAGAGGGCACGCCAGTGAGCGGCCTGAAGCTGCCCCGGTTTCGTTCACAAGTAGGGCTTTGAACGGTTATGCGACCTTATCGTACTCCTGGAATCGGGTTTCGTGCTCGTGGGGGCTGAGGTATCCGTTGGTGGAGTGGCGGCGTCGCCGGTTGTAGAAGCCTTCGATGAAGTCGAAGATGGCGGCGCGGGCCTGGTCGTGGGTGGTGAAGGTGGTGCGGTCGAGGAGTTCGCATTCGAGGGTGGCGAAGAACGATTCGGCGACCGCATTATCGTAGCAATCGCCGGAGGATCCGACGGAGCGTCGGACCTGGTGCTTCTTGCAGATCTTCGCAAATTCCCGAGACGTGTATTGGCTTCCCTGGTCGGAGTGGTGGATGACGCCGGACGCGGGCCGGCGGTGGCGTAGCGCCATGGTGAGGGCGTCGGCGACGAGGGGTGTTTTCCGCTCGGCGGACATGGACCAGCCCACGATCCGTCGGGCGTACAGGTCGAGGACGACCGCCAGGTAGAGCCAGCCCTGGTCGGTCGGGATGTAGGTGACGTCGGCGGTCCAGACCTTGTTCGGGGCTGGGGCGGTGAAGTCGCGGTTGACCAGGTCGGGTGGGAGGTGCGCGGCCCGGTCCCGGCGGGTCAGGCTGACCCTGCGACGGCGGTGGACCCCTTGTAGGCCAGCCTGTTTCATGAGTCGCGCGACCAGCTTGCGGCTGGTCCGCACGCCGGCGGCGGCCAGGTCGGCGTGCACGCGAGGGGAGCCGTAGGTCTGTCGCGACGCGGCATGCACCGCGGTGATCTTCGTGGTCAGGGTCTGGTCGGCCGCGGTGCGGGCGGACTGTCCACCGCGGCGACGCCAGGCGTAGTAGCCCTCGCGTGACACACCGAGCACGCGGGCCAGAACGGAGACAGCATGGTGTGTTTTCTCCGCATCGATCAGAGCGAACTTCATTTCTGACCGGTCTCCGTCGCGAAGAAAATCGTGGCCTTGCGGAGGATGTCGCGTTCCTCGCGGAGCTGCCGGTTCTCCTTCCGGAGACGGTTCAGCTCTTCGCGTTCGGCGGTGGTGATCTCGTCCGCTCGGGCGTCGTCCTCGCGGGAGGCTTCCCGTACCCAGTTACGGATCGACTGCCCCGACGGGCCGTATTCCTTCGCGAGTTCCTCGGGCAGCCGTCCAGCTCGAACAAGATCCACCATCTGCTGGCGGAACTCCTCCGTGTACGGCGGTTTTGATCTCGGCACCTGCACTCCTCCCTGGGGTCATTATCCCAAAGAGCCCAGGTGTGAACAGGATCGGGCCAACTTCAGCCGATAGACAGCGCCAGTCGCCGTGACAGCCCGTCCCGTCCGACTTGCCAGCAGCGAGACTGTCTGTGGTCACCCGTCGTGCAGTGAGCTTCCAGTGCCGAGCGGCCCCGCACTCGGATGGAGACACGGAGCCGCTCGGAACCGATAGGACGGTCAGGTCACCGGCTCGGCCGACGCCTGGACGCCGTGGAAGACCGCGACAAGATCTACGTCGCCGAAATGCTCGACGAGGGTGGCGTCTGCCGGAACCGCCCTCAGGGTCCGGACGATCTCGGCGACGGTGGTGCCCAGCGGCACCTCGACTTCGTACTCCCCGTGCGCTGCTGCAACGATGGTCATGGGTCAGGCCCCTTCTACCGGATGGGTCTGGTCAAGGGACCGGGTGCGGAGCTTCCCTCTTCCCCCGGTCCCGCACTGCACCGACGCACCACCGGCATCCCGGCGGACCACGCGCCCGACCAGGACCAGGCCGACCCCGTGCACCAACGATGGTCACGAGTCTGGTCACGGACGCACCCGGACGAGCCGGCACCACCCGACCCGCACCGACACCGCCGCCACCGTCCCGCCGCAGGTCACGGCACCCGACGGACGTCAGCGGACGACCACGGACGCCACCGGGGCGGAGTTCAAGTCCCCCCTCCCGCACCAGAACCCCGTTACTTGAACACCCGCCCGAAAGAGCGGTGATCAAGAGGGCACGGTCAGAAAGATCATCGAGAGCGGCGTCATCCCCCTGGGGAGCGCCGCTTTGTCGTGCCGGGGCAACCTGGCGCTCCCGATCGGCCAGCACGCCGTCCACGGCTTCGGTGAGACTCCAGGCGCGGTGCGCCGAGACCGTGGCCGCAAACGGCTCCTTGAGGTCATCCGAGGTCACCACCGGCTCGCCCACCACATCGACGTGCAGCTTGGTGAAGATCGCCATGTTGAGGACCTTGCGGGTACGGACACCCGCGCGCCGGTACAGCGTCTGCGGATCTTCGAGCAGCCGGAGCACGGTGACCAGCACTTCATGTCCGGCGTCCAGCGGTCGGTCACTCTCGGCCAGCCGATCTTCCAGCCGGGTGCGCTCCTCACGTACGGCGCGGATCTTGGCTGTCAGCTTCTCTTTGGGCCAGTCGGGATCGCCCACGAGGTCCAGGAGACCGTCCTCCCGGACGTCCAGCTCCTTGAGCTGCCGTTCGTACCGGACCCGCAGGCGGCGGCTGGCGTCCGAGGTGCTCGCCATCGTCTCGTCGAGGTGGGCCTGGACCGTCGCCCGGAAGTCGGCGGACAGCTGAACGTTGACGTAGTAGTCCTCGATGGCCTGTTCGACCTTGCTGACGGCCATGTACGGCAAGTCGCACTGGTGATCGAGCCGGCCCTGGCAGATGTAGTAGAAGTACCGGACGCCGCTCTTGCTCTTGCCAGGCATGATGATCAGCCGCCGCCGGCAGCGGTCGCACCAGACCAGACCCTTCAGATAATGATCATGAGTCCGGTGCCGCGTGCCGGCCCGCCGCTCGGCGTACAGCACCCGCTGTACCCGGTCGAAGAGCTCCTGGGAGATCAGCGGCTCGTGCCGCCCCTCGTACTCCTCGCCGTCGTACCGGACGTAGCCGAGGTAGTAGCGGTCACGCAGCATCTCGCCAATCTTGTTGATCGAGATCGGGCGACTCGCCCACTGCTTCGTGGGTCGAGTCCTGAAGCCGGCCTCCGTCAGGGCGTCCCGGAGGGTGTGGAAGTTGAACTTGCCCGTGGCGTACAGCTCGAAGGCCATGACCACGAACGGCGCGCGCTCCTGATAAAGCATCACCGTGCGTACCTCGCGGCCCTCGAACTGCTCGCGGACGTTGAGGTAGCCCAAGGGTGCCACGCCCAGCGTGCCGCCCTTCTTGGCCTTCTGGCCCATCTTGTACTTGATGTCTTCGCCGCTAACCCGCACCTGGTACTCGTTGAAGACGGCGATCATGCCGTGCATCGCCTGGCCGGCTGGCGTGGTGTCGAGGTTCTTCTCGGTGGCCGAGTGGAGCTGCACGCCAAGCCGTTCGAGCGTCATCATCATGATCGCATCGTCGTAGCGGTTCCGCGCGAACCGCGACAGGGCGTAGACGAAGACGTGCTTGATGTGCCGGTCGGCCTTGATGCGGGCGATCATCTCCTGGAAGGCCGGCCGCTGGTCGATCGTCTTGCCGCTCTTCCCCGGGTCGATGTACTCGTCCACCAGGACGACACCCAGCTCTCGGGCGCGCTGCTTACAGGCCACCCGCTGAGCCGGCAGCGAGATGCCTTCCGGGTCGTAGTCGGTATTGACCTTCCCGGAAGATGAGACGCGGTAGTAGGCGATGGGTGCAGTTCTCCCCAGGTGAGATCAAGCGGCGAGTGTGTAGCTGGGTGAGTACTTGCTGTCGTGGTTG
>NZ_CDXDOS010000140.1:0-8551 GCF_978021245.1 Frankia sp. CoBUL1 | reverse complement strand
GCGGGGTCCGGGGCGGGTCGATGTCCATGCGTAGACGCTCTCATCGGGCAGCTCGTCATCCCATCCCGCGCGGCGGGGAGCATGCGGGACGGACGGGCGGATGACGACGGGCGGATGACGACGGGCGGGGCGCGGACAAGCGTGCTGACGGACGCGCGATGAGAAGTCGCCCCTGGCGAGGGTCGGCCGCGTGTGGAAGCACCTCGGTCGGGGTACGGGGCCATGGTCGCGCTTGCCCAAAGGCGCGGCGCGACACGGGAGGCAGCCCGGCCGGCTTCTCGTGGCGCTCACGCCGTCCGGTCGCAAGCGGAGCCATGGAGCCAAGCGTGCGGGTTGAGGTGACCGACCGTGATGCCATCGTCGTGCATCCGGCTGGCGACATCGACTATTCGTCCCTGGATCCCCTGCGCGAGGCACTGCTCGACGCACGGGTCGCCGGAGTAAAAGAGATCATCGTGGATCTGGAGCAGGTGAGCTTCCTCGACTCGCAGGGGTTGGCGGTCATCCTGTTCGCCCACCAGCGTCAGCGGTCGGCCGGTGGCCGTCTCGTGCTGCGTAACCTCAACGAGGACGCCCACCGCCTGCTGCATGTCACGAACCTGAGTGCCGTGATAGACGTCGATCACGGCGACTCCGCCCCCGTGCGCGGCCTGGCGACCCGTCAGGGCGCCTGAGCCACGGGGGCCTTCCGGGCCCAGGCCGGATCAACCCGTGGACGGCCTCTCCCAGTGGTAGGAGACGTCGCGGACGTAGGTGATGAAGCCGAGTCCGGTGTACATCCGCACGGCGCGGACATTGTCCTCGTCCACGTACAGCAGGACCGAGTCGAGCCCCTCGGCCTGCAGATGCCGCAGGCCGATCAGGGTGAGTGCCCGGCCGAGTCCCGCGCCGCCCGCGCCCGGGAGCACGCCCACCACGTAGACCTCGCCGATGGGCCCCGGCTGCGCGTTCCGTGGCGGCGTCTGGTCGGTCTCGTGCACCTTCGTCCAGTGGAAGCCGACGAGTGCGCCGTCGTGCTCGGCGAGGAAGAAGCCACGCGGGTCGAACCACGGCTCGGCCCGGCGCCGGGCCAGATCGTCCAGGGTCCACCGGCCCTGCTCCGGATGATCAGCGAAGGCGGCCGCGTTGACGGCCAGCCAGGCCCGGTCGTCCTGATCGGGGACGAAGGTGCGGACCGTCACACCGGCCGGCAGCCGGGGGTCCGGCAGGGGCGTCCCGGCCGCCAGCGGTCGCCGAAGCTGGAGCAGCACCCTCGTGCGAGTGAACGTGAGCCGGGTAGCCAGTGCCGCGGCGGCCGGCAGGTCGCCGTGGGCCCAGATGTCGAGGCGGGACGACGGCGCCGCGAGGGCCTCGGTCAGTCCGCCGACCAGGGCCGTGCCGACGCCACGTCCGCGGTGGTCGGGATGGACGACCACCTCGGCCTGCCGTGCCTGGGCCACGCCGCCCAGATGGGCGTAGCCGATGATCTGCCCGGCGGGGACGCGGCCCGGCATGGTCGACGTGTCCGCGGCGTTCTGGTCACCAGGGGTGTCCGGGACATTCGGGGCGCTCGTGTCCGCGGCGGCCGACACGGCCAGCAGGTGCCGGCCGGCGCCGATCCGCAGTCCGGGCTGGAGGGCCAGCCGGACGTCCTCGGACACCGGCCCGGTGCCGTCCGCCCGCTCCGCGGCGGCGAGGAGGCTCACGATGTCGTCCACGTCCATGGCGCTCAGGGTCTGCTGCCAGCTCAGCGAGGTCACCGGACGACCGTATGACGCTGGGCGGCCCTCGACGGTGCGGTCGGGAGGCCCCGGTCGGGAGGCCCAGGTCGCGAGGCCGAATCCTGGCTCCTGGAGCCAGGATCTGGGCCTCGCGCCGGCGATGCCGTCCTACTGGCGGTGCCCGGGGTGCCGGGATGCCGGGATGCCACGCGGCGGACGGGTGTCCGCGGTGACGTCAGACCCGCTCGGGGGTCCGGGACTCGTCACGGCCGATCTCCCCGGGGGTGTTCTCCGGTAGCGGCGCGATGGGCGGCGCGACGAACTTGTACCCGACGTGCCGAACAGTACCGATCATCGCTTCGTGCTCGGGGCCGAGCTTCGCTCGCAGCCGCCGGACGTGGACGTCCACCGTGCGGGTGCCGCCGTAGTAGTCGTAACCCCAGACCTCCTGCAACAGCTGGGCGCGGGTGAAGACCCGGCCCGGGTGTTGCGCGAGGTACTTCAGCAGCTCGAACTCCTTGAAGGTGAGCTCAAGCGGCCGGCCCCGCAACTTGGCCGAGTAGGTGGTCTCGTCGACCGACAGGTCGCCGGACCGGATGACACCGGCTTCGGCCGTGCCGCCGGCGGCGGCGACTCGACCGATGGCCAGCCGCAACCGGGCCTCGACCTCGGCGGGACCCGCGGAATCGAGGACGACGTCGTCAACCCCCCAGTCCGCGGACACCGCCGCCAGCCCACCCTCGGTCACCAGCGCCAGCAGCGGCGTGGTGAGCCCGGTGGTGCGTAGTAGCCGGCACAGACCGCGGGCGATCACAAGCTCCCGGCGGCCATCCACCACGATCACATCCACCGGCGGGGCGTCCAGCAGCGCGCTCGCCTCGAGCGGGGCGACCCGTACGGTGTGGGTGAGAAGCCCAAGCGACGGAAACGACTCGGCGGACGGACCGGGGGCGTTGGTGAGCAAAAGGACGACGCTCAAGACGACTCCTCCAGGTGGTGTGGTGGTGGGGCAGCGTCGACCCGGTGAGTAACTCGATGCCCGGCGCTGGGCGTCTCACGACCGTCATGGGCATGAAACGAAGGCCGGTATGTGGGGAGGATAGCGGAGTGTCCTACTCGGCTCCTACCGTCTACGGGCCACTACCTACGGCGGATGGTGAGATCCCGACCACGAGTCATGATCACTGGAGTGGTTGGGTGCCCGGTGCGTCACGCAATCTGGCTGTAGTGGTCACCCATGGCTTCCCCTGTTCGACGTCACGCCTGGCGCTGCAAACAGTGATGGTCGGATTACGTCCACATCCCGATGTCCAGGTCATGGATCTGCAAGCGTACGACCGATCCACCAGACTGTGCACTTTCGGTGACCCCGAGGTGCTGGATGTCGGTGCGGACGTCGGCGTGGCTGCCGGCGTGGCCCGTCGACTCGGCTACCAGCGGGTCTGCCTCACGGGATGGTCGGTGGGATGGTCGGTGGACGGTGCCGCCGTGCCGCGGCACGGCGTGCTGATCCAGGTGGGGGAGCCCGCCCACAGCCATCGCCGTCGGCATCCCCCGGAGGCGGTAGCCAATGCGAGCGCGACCAGCCGGTGGTTCGTGCGGGACACCGCTCGAATGCGCCGGATCCATCGGCTGGCAGAGCGGCCCACCGGCCGGATGGTGGCACGGCGTCTGTTACGGGTGCGTATCGGCCCCCACGCGTTCGTACCAATTCCAGCTCCTCCGGTGAAGATAGTTGGTTCGGTCGCACCGACCTCGCCGCTCATCGTCCACGGCTGTCGTGACGGGTATTTCACGCTGAGACATCCGCGCGCGTTGGCCGCGGCGAGGACGGCGAGGACGGCGAGGACCGCCGCCGCGAGGACGGACGAAGGGCCGGAAGGACGGTGACGGACGAGACCGCAGGGGCGGGCCGGCCCGCGTCGATCGCGCGGGTGACCGTCCGCTACTGGGCCGCCGCCAGGGACGCCGCGGGGGTGTCCCAGGAGGAGATCGGCGCGGATACGCTGGCCGCTCTGCTCGATGTCGTCGCGGCCCGCCACGGCGGGACCCTGCCGGCGCTGCTGCGACGGTGCTCCTACCTCGTCGACGACCAGCCCGTGGGCCGGCGGGATCCGGCGGGGGTCATCCTGCGTGACGGTTGCGTAGTCGAGGCCCTCTCACCTTTCGCCGGGGGATGACGCTGTTCGTCGTCGGTCCGGAGATCGTCGGTCCGGAGGCCATCGCCGCTGGGGAGACCGTTGACGCGGAGGTCCTCGCCGCCCGACCCGGGGTCGCGCCCGGCTGGGACGGCGCGACGTGAGCCGCCCGAGCCGGACATGACAGCATGGCCCGGTGAGCGCAGGCGATCCCGGCACGCCCCATGGCGTCCTCGTCCCGGACGAGGCTGCCTCCATCCCCGCAGCCCGATGGGCGCCGGGTGCTTTGCCGTTGGCGGCCCTGGTGGCTACCGGCCTGGTGATGGCGGCCGCAGCCCTCGGCACGGGAGCCCTCGCGGCGGTCCTCATCGTCGAACAGATCGCGTTTGCCTGGGCCTGGGTCCGGATGCTCCGGGCGTCGACCGGTACCACCCTGCTCGTGGCGGCCTGGGGTGTCCTCGGTGACGTGGTCCTGTTGGCCTCGGACCGGCCCAGCTACGGATCGTTGGCCGGCGTCGTCGGGATCGCCGTGGCGGTTGTGATCCTCTACCAGCTCGCCCGACGCCGGTCAGCTCCCGTCTCCGGGGCAGGCTCGGTGTCTGCCAATGGTTCGAGTCCGGTGTCTGCCAACGGTTCGAGTCCGCCGCCCGGTCCTGCCGTGCGGGTCGGTGCGGATCTCGCCGCGGCGCTGAGTGGAATCATTTTCTGTGCGCTTTTCGCCGGTTACCTTGCGCTGCGTTCCGGGTCCGGCGCGCACCATCCGGCCGATCTGCTGGTCATCGCCGGCCTCCTCGGCGCGGGTGGCACGGTCGTGGCGGGCCGGCTGGTGGGATGGGCGGGCGTTCCGGTGGTGCTGGCCGGGGCGGTCGGCGTTCTGGTCGGCGCGGCGCTGGGGGCCGGCTTCGGTGCCCTCGACCCCGATCGTCTGGCGGTGGGGGCCGCCGTCGCGATCGCCGTGGCGGGAGCGGCCGTGGCCGCCGTCATCGATTTGCTGCTGGCGCGGGCCCGGGACGCCGAGCCGCGGGTCGGCCCGGTCGCCACCTCGGCGCTGGTCGCGGACGTCCTGCTCACCGCCATCCTGCCGCTGGCCTCCGCGGCGCCACTGGTGTATTTCGTCGGCCGGCATCTGCCCGCGTGAGTCGATCGTCGGGCCGCGGCGGGGCCTGGACGGGAAGAGCCGGGGCCTGTCGGATGCTGTAGAAGCCGTGACCGGAATGTGGGTGTTGTCGGTGGCGACCGTGGTTGCTCTCGGGCTGGGGGTGCTCATGCGGGCCCGGGACGGACGGTTCCGGCCGGTAGACGGCGGGCTGCGGGCCGAGTTCGCGTCGCTGGGCGAGACGATGGGGGATCGGGCGACGCTGCTGCAGTTCTCCACGGCGTTCTGCGCTCCCTGCCGGTCCACCCGTCGGGTGCTGGCAGGGGTTGCCGAGGTCGTGCCCGGGGTACGCCACGTCGAGGTTGATGCGGAGGCGCATCTCGACCTCGTCCGTCGGCTGGGGATCAGGCGGACTCCGACGGTACTGATCGTTGACGGTCATGGCAGGGAGGTGCGGCGCGCGAGCGGTGCCCCGCCGACGCGTGCGGCGGTGTTCGCCACTCTCGAAGAGATCGTTTCCGATGGGATCAATCGGGCAGATGGTGATCCTTCGGATTCATCGTCGGCGGGTTAACACAGACGTGACGTTCACTGCTACCGTGACACGAGCCATGCCCCAGATACAGCTTGTGAAGCGCCGCGCGGTCGATCTGTGCCGCGTACACAGCTGTCTGTGTTGTCTTTCCTGATCGTGGGTTGATGTTCCTCAGCCGTGATCGGCTGGCCCCGGTGCATCGCCACGTCCGAGCGGGTAGTCCAAGCCGGAAGTCAGGAGAAGGCTCTCGTGGTAGATCCTCGCGGGATGCGGTTCGCCGCTGCCGTCACCACGATCATGCTCGCCGTGATACTGCTCGCCGGCAGCCGCTGGTTGCTGCTCGCGCAGACCGTGGTGTTCGGGGTGGGGGCGGTGGCCGGGGTCCGGCACGCGCCCTACGGGCTGGTGTTCCGTTCCCTGATCCGGCCGAGGCTGGGGCCGCCTGCCGCCACCGAGGACGCCGCGCCGCCCCGGTTCGCCCAGCTGGTCGGCGCGATCTTCGGTGTCGTGGGTCTCGTGGGATTCTTCGTGGGGATGCCGGCACTCGGTTACGTCGCGGTGGCCCTGGCCTTCGTGGCGGCCCTCCTCAATGCGGCGTTCGAGTTCTGTCTCGGGTGCCAGCTGTATCTTTTTCTCCAATCGATAGCCGTGAAAGGAGCACGCACATGAGTCGTGAGAAGGCGCTGGTCGACGCCTCGTGGGTCGAAGCGAACCGTAACGACCCGAAGGTCGTCCTGGTCGAGGTCGACGAGGACGTCTCCGCGTACGACAAGGGGCACATCCCGGGGGCGGTGCGTCTCGACTGGAAGTCCGAACTTCAGGACCCGGTCATTCGTGACTTCATCAACAGGGAGCAGTTCGAGAAGCTTCTCTCCGAGAAGGGGATCTCGAACGACGACATCGTCGTGCTCTACGGCGGGAACAACAACTGGTTCGCCGCATACGCATACTGGTACTTCAGCCTCTACGGCCACGCCGACGTCCGCCTGCTCGACGGTGGTCGCAAGAAGTGGGAGCTCGACAGCCGTGAGCTGACCACCGAGGTCACCCCGCGTCAGCCCACCAGCTACACCGCCCCGGAGCCGCGCACCGACATCCGGGCCTTCCGTGAGGAGGTCATCTCCGCGATCGGCGAGAAGGCCCTGGTGGACGTCCGGTCGCCCGACGAGTTCTCCGGCAGGCTGCTCGCTCCCGCGCACCTGCCGCAGGAGCAGTCCCAGCGGGCCGGGCACATCCCCACGGCGAAGAACATTCCGTGGGCGAAGACCGCGAACGAGGACGGCACGTTCAAGAGCAATGACGAGCTGACCGGCCTCTACACCGAGGCCGGGGTCGACCTGTCCAGGGACATCATCGCCTACTGCCGTATCGGCGAGCGTTCGGCGCACACCTGGTTCGCGCTGCACGAGTTGCTCGACCTGCCGAACGTGAAAAACTACGACGGTTCGTGGACCGAGTACGGCTCGCTCGTCGGCGTGCCGATCGAGAAGGGCGCGTGAGCCATGTGCGGCGCCACCAGCGGTGGACCATCTGTGGAGGGAATTGACGTGGCCAAGGAAACCGTGATCCAGGGGGTCGTGGTGCAGGGCGGGGAGCCGGTTTCGACCGGTTATGCCCGGCTGCTGGACGAAGGCGGCGATTTCACCGCCGAGGTTCCGTTGTCCGCGACGGGTCAGTTTCGTTTCTTCGCGCGGCCGGGGCAGTGGACCGTCCGGGCTCTTGTCCCCGGCGCGACCGGCGAGCGCAAGGTCGTCGCCCGTCAGGGTGAGCCGGTCGACACCCAGGTCGAGGTCGCGGCCTGACGTCGCGTTCCTTCGCCGGGCGGGGACAGCGGGTTTCTCCCGCTGTCCCCGTGCTCACGTTGCCCCCGTGCTCATGCCCGGACCTGGCCACCGCGGTTGTTTCCCGCCGGTGACACGACAGCCGAAACGGTGCTCGCCGGTGGCGGAACCGTGGTCGGTACGGCGAAGGCCATCGGGCCGATCGAGAAACAGTGCAGACCGTTGTCGCGGGCAAACGCCATTGCGGAGCCCCGATCGGGGAACGGCGCGATGATCCGGTCGACCGCACGCTGGCCGGCGGCGGCGAAAAGGACGACCGCGAAGAGTACGTCGGACTCTGCCATCATGTGATCATGAAAGCGCATCCCGGGAAGGCCCGAACAGGTTTTCGCGTGTTCCGTTCGTGGTCTGTCGTTGCGCGTGCGATGTCTTCCGCAAAGGCTCCGTCATACCGTGAATAAAGTGTGACTCTTGGTGGACGGGCACCTCTTGGTAGACGGGCAGCTGGAGATGCCCCCGCGGAGTCGGCTCAGTCGGACACGCGGTGCAGGCGGGCGGACAGGTGTGACTGCATCGGCTTGCCCTCGGCCTCCATGTCGATCGCGTAGGCGAGATCGCCGCCCTCGACCAGGCCGTAGAGCCGCACCGACCGGGTGACGTCACGGGCGGTGGCGGTGCGGATCAGGACGTTGTGATCGAGATCGATACGGGTGCCGGTCACCGTGCCGACGTAGATCTCGGCGATGCCGAACGGGTGGGCCAGCATCACCTCGACGACCGGCTTTCCGTCCTCTCCGGGCTGGACCCGCCAGAACCCGGTCTCGGTCGCCAGCGGGCTGCCGGGCTCGCGGCCGTCCCGGGGCTCGTCCGCCCACCAGGTGTGCGACACGTATCCCAGCGCCGGGCGGCCGTCCGCGGCGAAGGTGATCTCCTGGCCGTAGTGGAATCCGTCCAGGCCCTCGTAGCCGCCGACCCCCTCGCCCCGCCAGGTCCCGACGAGGAAGGCCAGTGGTAGCAGGCTGGCGTGCAGATCAACGGTGCTCGTCGCCGTGTCGGACCGCGGCGATCCGGCCGCGGACCGCTTCCCGGCGCTCAACGCTGACCCTCGTACAGCTTGTAGACCACGTAACCGGAGAACCAGGCGATCAGGACGGACATCGCCACCAGAAGCCCGGTGAAGAAGTAGTGCAGCACGTCTGTAGCCTAGACGACGAGATCACGGGACTCCTCGTGGCCGTACCGGTCCTGGTCACCTCAGGTGCCACGCGGCATAGCTGCGCGCCAGGGCGGCTCGGTTCCGA
>NZ_CDXDOS010000139.1:0-8592 GCF_978021245.1 Frankia sp. CoBUL1 | reverse complement strand
GGCTGCTGGCCATGGCAGAGCTGCGTCGATCCCCAGAGCTGCGTCGATCCCCAGAGCTGCGTCGATCCCCGCTGTACGACCGGCACGTCGAACTGGGCGCGAAGATGGCCGGGTTCGGTGGCTGGGAGATGCCGATCGAGTACACCGGTCGCGGGGTGCTCGCCGAGCACCAGGCGGTCCGCGGCGCGGTCGGGATCTTCGACGTCAGCCATCTCGGCAAGGCCAGGATCGCCGGCCCCGGTGCCGCCGCCTTCGTCAACGCCTGCCTGACCAACGACCTGCGCCGGATCGGCCCCGGCCAGGCGCAGTACACCTTGTGCTGCGAGGAGACCGGCGGGGTCGTCGACGATCTGATCGCCTACCTGTACTCCGACGAGGAGGTCTTCCTCGTCCCGAACGCCGCGAACACCGCCCAGGTCGTCGCTCGCCTCGCCGCGGCGGCGCCGGCGGGCGTGTCCGTCACCGACCTGCACACCGGGTACGGCGTGGTAGCGGTCCAGGGACCGGCCTGCGCCGATCTGCTCGGCGCCCTCGGCCTGCCCACCGGCGGGACGTATATGAGTTTCGTCGACGCGGAGTGGAAGGGCCACCCGGTGATCGTGTGCCGGTCGGGCTACACCGGAGAGCGAGGCTACGAGCTGTTGCCTCGTTGGGACGACACCCCTGCGCTGTGGGATGCGCTGTTCGCGGCGGGTGGGCCGCTCGGCGTCGTGCCGGTCGGCCTCGGTGCCCGCGACACGCTGCGGACCGAGATGGGGTATCCGCTGCATGGCCAGGACCTCTCTTTGTCGATCACGCCGGTCCAGGCTCGCTCCGGGTGGGCCGTCGGCTGGGACAAGGATCGCTTCTGGGGACGCGACGCCCTGCTCGCGGAGCGGTCCGCCGGCGCCTCCCGCCTGCTGTGGGGGCTGCGGTCCACCGGCCGGGTGATTCCCCGTCCGCACATGACCGTGGCCTCCGCGGCTGGTGCCACGGTCGGTGAGGTCACCAGCGGCACGTTCTCTCCGACGCTGCGCCAGGGGATCGGGCTCGCCCTGCTGGACCGGTCCGTGCAGGGGGGCGACACGGTGAACGTCGACGTCCGGGGCCGTCCGAGTCCCATGACGGTTGTCCGGCCGCCGTTCGTCAGGTCCTCGCCCAAGTAGCCCAGCCGCCGGACGGGCCTGTCCGGCGGGCCCGCCGGGCGGACGCCAGCGGGCGGCGTCCGCCGCGCTGTCAGTGCAGGCCGAGGGTGTGCAGGACGGGCGTCGGGATCGTCATGGCCATGACGAGCAGGGTCGCCGCCGCGGTGATCTCGATGAGTCCGCCGAGGATGTCTCCGGTGATCCCGCCGAAGCGCGTGAGCAGATACCGCCGGAGCAGGAACGAGACGCCTGTCCCGACCCAGACCGCGAGGACCGCTCGCAGCGCCCGGCCGGGGCCGCCGCCGTCGAAGTCCAGCAGTCCGGCCAGCGCCGCGACGGCGCAGACTGCCAGGAAGGACAGCGCCGCGTCCCGGGTCCGCACGGTTCCCGCGACCAGCGCACCGAGGCCATCCGGCCGAGCCGGCGGGACGGCGCCGGTACAGGCCAGGGTGGCCGCGAGCCTGCTGGTCATCGCGGCGACCAGAATCGACAGCGTGCCGCGGTGCGCCGAGATCGTCGTGCTCAGGGCCCCGACCTGGAGCAGCACCACGAACAGGACGATGATCGCTCCGAAGGCCCCGATGGTCGACTCGCGCATGATCTCCAAGGCGCGATCCCTGCCCCGCGCTCGCCAGGCGCCGAGCCCGTCCCCGAGATCGGCCAGCCCGTCGAGATGCAGGCCCCGGGTGACCAGAGCGAGCACCGTGACGCCGACGACGGCCGGCAGCAGGGTCTGGGCGCGCTGACCGGGAACCGCCGTGACGATCCGGGTGGCGAACACCGCACTGCCGGCGAGCAGCCCCAGGGCCAGGCCGACGAAGGGCGCCAGGGCCATCGCCCGGCCCGCGAGCCGCCGGTCGGTGTGCTCCGGGCCCCGCAGCGGCAGGACGGTGAGCAGCGTGAATGCTGTTCTTGCCTCGAGCATCACGGGGCACCGGCCGCGGGGCCCGAGTCCCCTTGGCCGCCGCCGACCTCGGCTTTCCCGCTGACACCGGCCTGGTCGAACGTCGCCATCTCGGCCAGCGTGGCCTGGGCCGCCCGCAGGAACGGAACGGCGAGGAGCGCACCGGTGCCCTCCCCGAGACGCAGGCCGGCGTCGACCAGGGGGGGCAGACCGAGTGCGTCCAGTGCGATTCCCTGGGCGGGCTCGGTGGACCGGGTGCCGGCCACCCACCACTGGCTTGCTCCTGGGGCGATCCGCTCTGCGGCCAGCGCCGCCGCGCAGACGATCACACCGTCGAGGATGACCGGCGTCCGTCGCACGGCGGACTGCACCAGCAGCCCGGCCAGGGCGAGCAGATCGGCTCCACCGACGATCCGCAGCACCGAATGCGCGTCGCCGGTGAACGGCCGGCCGCGCCGCATCGCGTCCCGGATCGCGGCCGTCTTGATCATCCAACGTTGGTCGTCGATCCCCGTCCCGCGGCCGACTACCTCGATCGGCTCCCGGTCGCACAGCAGCGCCACGATGGTGGCTGCGGGGGTTGTGTTGCCGATCCCCATCTCGCCGGGAACAAGCAGGTCCGCGCCCGCGTCGATCTCCTCGTCCGCGATGAGTCGGCCGACGGCGAACGCGGCGTCCGCCTCCGCGACGGACAGCGCGTCGGTGCGGTCGATCCGTCCGCTCGACCGTCGCACCCGATAGCGCTCCGGTGCGGCCGATCCATCCACCCCGCCCGGCGTGAGGGGCCGCGCCGTGTCCACGGACACGTCCACCACGCGCACGGCGGCCCCGACCTGGCGGGCCAGCACGTTGACCGCCGCGCCGCCTGCGGCGAAGTTCGAGACCATCTGGGCGGTCACGTCGCTGGGGAAGGCGGACACCCCGGCCTGGGCGACACCGTGGTCGCCGGCGATCACGACCGCCCGGATCCGGGCGAAGGGACGGGGCGGGCAGGTCGCCTGTGCGCCGGCGAGCCAGATGGACAGATCCTCAAGCCGGCCCAGCGCCCCGGGTGGCTTGGTCAGTTCGGTCTGCCGCTGGCGAGCCGCAGCCATCGCGTCGGAATCCAACGGGGGAACGGGGGAAACGGCGCTGCCTGACGCATCGGGATCCACGGGATCCTTACTACCTGATCCGATTGGTCGGCAACGCACCACATCCCCGCGAAGGTGTCTCCCAGTTATCCTCGCGCCGCACGATTGTGCCGATCGGTGCGGCCGGGACGGTTGGTCCTTGCCGGCCGGCCCGGGCGGCAGGTGGCTGGCCTCGGGCGGCAATGACCGCACCGTGCGGGTCTGCCTGTCTTCCGCACACGGTGCCGTGACCTGCGACGACGCGCGCATGTGCGGAGAACGGGGGTCTGGCGGGTGAGCGACGGCGCGGCCTGGTCCTGCCGGTGGCTTCCCGCGACCGAACCGGCCGGTCTCATCGTGGCCTGCTCGGCCGGGCTCTGTCGCTACGACTTCCTCACGGGAGGATTTGTCCCGTGAGGACGCGATGACCGCTCGTGCGGGAAGGGCCGCAGTCGGAGGGGGATGCCCGCGACCACCTGCCACACCTCGTCGGCCTCGGCCGCGAGATCGGCGTTGAGACGGCCGAGCGCGTCGCGGAACCGGCGGCCGGCCTCGGCCGGGGGAACGACCCCGGAACCGACCTCGTCCGTGACCGCGACGACCCGGCGGCCGGTGGCCCGCCAGGCGTCAACGAGCTCCTCCGCGCGGATGCGCAACTCGTCCGGACGGTCCAGCCAGGCGCCGACCCACAGCCCCAGACCGTCGATGAGCAGCGGTGGTCCGGGAGAGCGCAACAGGGGAACCAGGTCGACCGTCTCCACGGTCGTCCAGGCGGCCGGGCGCCGCCGCCGGTGTGCGGCGATCCGCTCGGACCACTCGGCGTCGGCCGGATCAGGCGGCGCCGATGTTGCGACGTAGACCACCTCCGGTTCGGCGAGCAGCCGGCGTTCGGCTTCGGCCGACTTCCCCGACCGGGCACCCCCCGTGATCAGGACCCGGTGTGGTGCCGGGAGCACCGGGCTCTGCCACCGCCCTGGTGCCCCTGGTGCCCCTGGTGCCCCTGGTGGCTGTGGTGGCTGGGACGGCTGCCGCCGGGCGGCCGGGACGATGTCGTAGACGGTCCCGTCCGCCGGTGCCAGCGCGCCGGCGAGGTGGAGCCGGCGGGCCAGTTCGTCGCCGGGCGGGTTGCGGTGACTCAGATGGACGGCCAGTACCAGGGTGCTCGGCACCACGGCGCCGCGGCGGCGCAGCTCGGCCACGAGCTGACCGAAGGTGTCGAGGTCAAGGTGCTCGCCGAACCCCGGCCGGTCGCCGTTGTTCTCCTCCAGCAGCACGACGTCGTAGGCGCGGCCGGTGACCGCCTCGAGCGTCTCCGCCGGCAGCGGCGCCGCGGTGTCGCAGCCGTACAGCAGGCGTCCACCGTCCGGCGCCGTCACGTCGTAGAGCACGGCCGGCCCGATGCTCGCGTCACCGTGCTGGGCGGCGACCGGTCGAACGAGATAACCCCGATCGCTCGGGGACTCCTGACCCTCCGGGGATCCCCGGTCCTCCGCGGCCTGCCGATCGTCCGCGCCGAGGCGCAGGGGTCCGGGTGTCGTCGGCGTACCCCCGGGCACCACGGCGATTAGCCGCAGCGGCGAGCCGTCCCGGTCCGGATCGGAGCGCTCCCAGCGAGCCAGGAACTCCCGGCACGCCGCCAGCGCCGCCGGCGGACCGACCACGTCGAGGGGCCGTCCCGCGGCTGTCGACCACGAGCGCCACATCAGGCTCTCGGGCCCCAGATGATCGGGATGGGCGTGACTGATCAGCAGATGACGCAGCCCCGATAGGCGTACTCCGAGCCGGGCAGCGGTCCGGGGCACGTCGGGACCACAGTCGATCAGCAGGGCGTCGTCGATCAGAACGGCCGTCCGCCCGCGTACTTCGTGTTCCCTGGCCCAGGCACAGGATGCGCAGTCGCACCACGGGTTGGGCCAGCCGTCCGCCGAGCCGGTGCCGAGCAGCGTCACCTTCATCGTGTTCCGTCTCCCGGATCCCGTTGCGTCCCGGATCCCCCGGATACCCCCGGATCCCCCCGGGGTCTCCGCCTCTCCGGGTTCTCAAGCCTGCCAGGCTCCGTGGTTCTCAAGCCTGCCGGGCTCCGTGGCCCGCGGAACCTCAGACGTGCGGGTGGCGCTTGCGCTCCCACAGGGTCATGAGGGTGAGCACCACCGCCAGCAGGAAGATTGCCGCGAAGGTGACGAGCGCGGCGGCCCACCAGGTCAGGGGAGCGTCCTCGTGTTCCACGGACTCGGCCACGATGGCCGCTGCGTTGTAGACGGTCGTTCCCACGCGGGTTCTTCCTCCTTGTACCGACGTACTGCTCACGCAGACGTGCCTGTCGTGCGGACCTGCCTTCGACGCGGCTGTGCTCACCGTGCGGACATGCCGCCGGCTCGCGCGACCGGCGATGACCGGTGACGCCGGCTTCGCGATCGTGGTGGTCGCGATGCTGTCCGGGCATCCACCGGAACTGACGTTACCGACGTTCACGACATCCTGGCGCGGGTATCGCCGACCGCGCCAGTAGCACGACCCGACCCGACCCGGGCCCGCGGGCCGGTCGACCAGTGCCACGATGGATCATCGGCCCTGGCGTGGGGCCGGGAGTCCCGCGTCGGCGGGGTGCACGCGGTTGGATGGGACGACCGGCCGGCGCACTGGCCGATCACGGCCGGTGGCTCCAGCGCGGGCCGCCCGGGTGGGAAGGACACACTCATGACCTGGACCTGGCGCTACGAAGGCGATGACGGCACGATCACGATGGTCGGCGGGGACTCGACCTCTGAGTCGTTCACCAGCCAGGGAGACGCTGAGACGTGGCTCGGGGAGACCTGGCGTGACCTGCTCGATGCGGGGGTGGCGCAGGTGACGCTCCTCGATGCCGGCCGTCGCGTCTACGGGCCGATGAGCCTGCGCCCGGTGACCTGAGCCGCCTCCGTCCGTGCCGGTCCCGACCTGTGCTGGTCCCGATGCGTGTCGACCGAACCGCCTCTTGACGAGAGGTCGGCTGACGACGTTGGCTGACGACGTTGGCTGACGACGTTGGCCTGTCCGGTGTGGTCCGGCCGGCCGAACCATCGAGATCGCTCAGGCCGGCGCCGGGCCGTTCCGGTCGACAGAGAGGGTGCAGATCTTGACCGAGCACAACAACCCGTCCACTCCGCCCGAAGCGCATTACCTCGCCCCCGGATGGTTCACCCGTAACGTGGCCAACCGTGCCGTCGCGGCGTTGACCCGGGCGGGGATCAGCCTCCTGGGCAGTCGGATCCTCGAGGTACGCGGCCGGATCAGCGGCGAGCCGCGCCGGACCCCGGTGAACCTGCTCATCTTCGACGGGCAGCAGTACCTGGTCTCGGCGCGAGGGCACGGCCAGTGGGTGCGTAATCTGCGCGCGGCCCAAGGCGAGCTATACCTGCTGCGTGGCCGGTCGCGCACGCGTTACTCCGCGACCGAGCTGGATCCGGCGGCGAGCGTCGCCGTGCTGCGGGCCTACCTGCGGCGGTGGAAGGCCGAGGTCGGCGCCTTCTTCGACGGGGTCGGGCCGGACTCGCCCGATGAGGAGATCCGTCGGATCGCGCCCCGCCATTCCGTCTTCGTGATCACACCGGCGTGAACACGGGGACGGCGACCTCACCGGTGCGGGGAGCACGGTCGGTGGCGCAGGCGCGGCCGGTCGGCGAGCCGCCATTGCCCAGGATCGCGCCCCGCCCGGTCCTAGGCTCCGTCTCGCCGCGGGTCACCGAGATCATCACGGTCGCGCGGGGGGTGCTGGAGACCGAGGGGGCGGGGGCGCTGACGATGCGCCGGATCGGTGATCTCCTCGGTATCCGGGCGCCGTCGCTGTACAAGCATCTCGCGGGTAAGCCGCAGCTTGAGGCCAAGCTGATCGAGACCATGCTCATGGAGATCGGGGACCTGCTCCACGACGTGGTCGACCGCAGCGGTGCCGCGGAGGTGGTCCCGGCCCTGCTGGCCGCGTACCGGGGCTATGCCCAAGCCCATCCGAACCTCTACCGCCTGGTCACCGCCGGTTCGCTGAACCGTCGGCTACTGAGCGCCGACGTCGAGGACTGGGCGGGGGAGCCGTTCTACCGGGCGGCCGGGGAACCCTATCGTGCGCAGGCCCTGTGGGCCGCCGCGCACGGCACGATGATCCTCGAACTGGACGGCCGCTATCTGCCAGGATCCGATCTCGACCGGACCTGGCAGGCGCTGGCCTCCGCTTTCCGCCGAACCGACCCGGCTGGCGACCAGCCTGGCTGATCTGATCTGGTTCGGTTCGGGGTAGCCGGCGGGCCCGGGGCCAGGCCTGGAGGCAGGCCCGGGTCAGGCCCGGGTGACGACCTCGGCGAGCACGTCGTCGATCCGATCAAGCAGCGCCGGGTCGAGCGTCACGCCGGCAGCCTTGACGTTCTCCCGTACCTGCTCCGGCCGGGACGCGCCGATGATCGCTGAGGCGACGTTGTCGTTCTGCAGCACCCAGGCGATGGCGAGCTGCGCCATCGACAGCCCGGCGTCCGCGGCGATCGGCCGCAGCTCCTGCACCGCGGTCAGCACGTCGTCGCGCAGCAGCCGGGAGATGAAGGTGGAACCGGTTTCACCGGTGGCCCGGCTGCCGGCCGGCGGTGGCTGACCGGGCGGGTACTTGCCGGTGAGCACGCCTTGGGCGATCGGCGACCAGACGATCTGGGAGATCCCGGCCTTCCGGCTGACGGGCACGATGTCGGCCTCGATGGTCCGCCACAGCATCGAGTACTGCGGCTGGTTGGAGATGATGCGGTCCAGCCCCAGCTCGCTGGCCAGCCGGACGGCGTCGCTGATCTGCTCGGCGCTCCACTCGGACACGCCGACGTAGAGCACTTTGCCGGCGCGGACGAGGTCGTCGAAGGCCCGCAGGGTCTCCTCGATCGGCACCGTCGGGTCGTACCGGTGTGCCTGGTAGAGGTCGAGGTGGTCGGTGCGCAGACGGCGCAGCGAGGCGTGCGCGGACTCGATGATGTGCTTGCGACCGAGGCCCTTGTCGTTCTCCCCCGGGCCGGTGGGCCAGTAGACCTTGGTGAACAGCTCGTAGGACTCCCGGCGCACGCCCTGCAGCGCTTCGCCCAGGACGCTCTCGGCGCGGGTACCGGCGTAGACGTCCGCGGTGTCGAATGTGGTGATGCCCTCGTCGAGGGCGGCACGCACACAGGCGGTCGCCGCGTCCGCCTCGATCTGGTCACCATGGGTGATCCAGTTGCCGTAGGAGATCTCACTGACCGACAGGCCGCTGCGCCCAAGACGTCGATGCTTCACGTGACGACCTTAGCCGTCGGCCCTGGTCAACTATTTCTCATACACCATGCCCTGACCTGCGCTTGCAACACGCTAGCAATGGCTAGCGCATACCCGGAGTGATCCGCGGAAACACTTCCCTGACCTGCGCTTGCCCGACGCTTGCCTGCGCAAGCGCAGGTCGGAGGCATCTAGCACA
>NZ_CDXDOS010000138.1:0-8680 GCF_978021245.1 Frankia sp. CoBUL1 | reverse complement strand
AACTGCATCCGGTGTTCAGCGAGATGGTCCAGCGCCTGATGACCGACGACACCGACGGGCTGATGGAGCTCTACCACCCGGAGGTGGAGTGGACCCGGTTCCAGAAGGTGCTCCGGGGCCGCGGCGAGGTGCGTGCCTTCCTCGACGACTACAAAAAGATGGGCCTGGCCTTCGTCGAGGTGAACGAGTACGTGCACACCGTGGACACCATCATGACGCGCAGCACGATGTCGGTGAAAGGCGAGAACATCGTCGCGTTCGGGGCCTACGTCATCCGCGACGGCATGATCTGGCGGGTCTTCGGCGCCGATGAGGGCGGTGCGCGGGACTGGTGGGCGGAGCAGGCATGAGCTCCAGCACCTCGGCCGAGGTGACCGCCGCGCCCGGCATCGGCGCCGGGCAGCCTGCGCCGATGATGGTGGTGCCGGACCTGATGACCGCGCGGCTCGAGTCCACGCCGGACGCGGTCGCGTTCAACGTCGACGGCGTGGACGGGCCCACCTTCGCGGAGTGGGATCGGCGCGCGACCTCGGTGGCCTACGGGCTACTGGCCCGCGGCGGGAGCACCGGGACGCGGGTGGCCCTGTTGTTCGAGGGCATGGACTGGGGGGCGTACGCGGTCGCCTATCTGGGGCTGCTCAAGGCGGGGGCCACTGCGGTGCACCTGAACACCGGCCTCGCGCCGGCCGAGGTCGCCCGTCGGCTGACGCAGTGCCGGGTCGCGGGGATCATCCACGCGCCGGCGCTGACCGCGCCCGCCGACTTCGGCGGCTGGACGGCGACTCCCGCCGACCTCGACTCGGGGATCACCGACCCGGTGCCGGTCGAGATCTCGCCACTCGACATCTCCGACATCCACTACACCTCGGGCACGACCGGACTGCCCAAGGCGTACCAGGTGCCGCACGGCAACCTGACCTACGGCCGTTCGCCGAGCTGGTTCAAGCAGTTCGGCGACGCCGAATACATGCTCGTGCCGATGGTCCTGGGCACCGGAACCAGCGCCACGGTCATCAACATCGCGCTGTCCTCGCCCGCGGTGGTCGTGCTTGTGGACCCGCGTTCGACGGAGCGGATGGGCGAACTGGCCGCATCGCTGCGCGTCGGCTCGGTCATGCTCACGCCGGTCATCGCGCTGGACATCATCGAGCGGAAGCTGACCGAACGCTACGACCTGTCCAGCGTGCACACGCTGGCGTGCGGCTCGGCGCCGCTGGCCCCGGCGACGGCGAACACCCTGCTCGCGATGTTTCCCGGCGTGAAGATCTCTACGGCCTGCTCGCAGTCCGAGGCAGGGCCGGCGCTGGTGGTGAACGTCTACGATCCCGAGTGCCCGACGAGCGTGGGCAGGCCGAGCCCGATCACGGAGTTGCAGATCGCGGACAAGCACGGCGAGCCCGCGCTGACTGGTGCCGTCGGCGAGATCTGGCTGCGCACGCCCGCGCCCAGGCGCACCTACCTCGACCTGCCGGAGATCACCGACGAGCTGCTGGTCGACGGCTGGCACCGCACCGGCGACCTGGGCCGCCTCGACGACGAGGGCCGGCTGCACCTGTTCGACCGGGTCGTGGATGTGATCCGGGTCGGCGGCGTGATGGTCTCCTCGCTGGAGGTGGAGGCGGCGGCGTACGGCTGCCCAGGGGTGCGCGAGTGCGCGGCGATCGGCGTGTCCGATCCGGTGGACGGCCAGCGCGTGCTGCTGGTCGCCCGCCTCGCGCCCTCGACGACGGTGGCCGAGCTCGAGGCGCACCTCGACGCGCGGCTGGACGAGCGTCGGCGGCCGGTGCGGATCGTGCTGTCCGGCCCGCTGCCTCGCACGCTCAACGGCAAGGTGCTCAAGCGCGAGCTGCGCGCGCAGTACGGCGCTCCCGGCCGTAGCCCCGCCGCGGACGTTGTCCATCAGCGGTCTGAGAACACGGGGGATATTTCATGGTGAGCCGGCGCGGATTCCTGGCCGTGAGCGCGGGCGCGGTGGGCGCATTCTCGCTCGGCGCCTGCAGCAGTTCGAGCAGCCCGAGCTCGTCTGCGTCCTCGGGCTCGGTCAAGCTCCGCGTAGCCGCTGCCGACACCACCGGTAGCTCAGGGCTCGATATCAGGACAATGGGATATGGCGCCAGCTATGTGGTGATGTACCACCTCTACGACTCGCTGGCCCATCTCACCGGCTCCGGGTACAGCCTCGGCCTGGCGTCGTCGGTTTCGTCCAACAGGGATGCCACGACGTGGACCATCAAGCTGCACGACGGCGCCACCTTCCACAACGGCGCCCCGGTGCGGGCCACCGACGTCGCCTTTACCTTCAAGACCCTGGCCTCGCCGCACAGCAACCGAGCCTCGGTCTTCGCGGTCATGGACACCGCCGCCATCACCACACCCGACGACCTGACCGTCGTCGTGCCGCTCAAGGCCGCCCGCGGCGACTTCGTCGAGTCGATCCTGGCGATCTTCTCGCCGATCATCCCTGCGGGCACGACGAACTTCAGCGTGGGCATCGGCTCCGGGCCGTTCAAGTACGCCGGGCAGAGCGAGGGCACGATCAAGCTGATGCGCAACGACTCCTACTGGGGCACCAGGCCGACGATCACCGAGCTCGACGTGGTGCAGATCGCCGACGCCGACACCAGGCTCAGTGCCCTGAAATCAGGGCAGGTGGACTACGCCGTCTCGATCAGCGCGGTCGGCGCGCAGGCCGCCGTGGCCAGTCCCGGCATCAACGTGATCCGCGGCGGGGCAGCGAACTCGAACGCACTGTCCTTCGCCATGAACACCACGCTCCCGCCGTTCAACGATCCGCGCGTGCCGCAGGCGGTGCGCATGACCGCCGACCGCAACGCGCTGATCCGGAACGCGCTGCTCGGCTTCGGCACCGTGGGCGACGACGTCGTGGGAAAGGGCTTGGGCGGCTATGACACGTCGCTGCCGCGGCGCGATCAGGATCAGGCCCAGGCCCGCGCTCTGTTCTCGGCGGCTGGGGTCAGCTCGCTCACCCTGGACACGGCGGAGATCGTACCAGGCATGACCAACGCCGCCCGCCTACTCGCGCAGCAGCTCTCGGCGGTCGGCGTGACGCTGAACCTCAACCAGATACCGCCACACTCTTACTATGCTGACCTGGCCGCGCTCGTCAAGCGGCCGTTCCAGGCCTTCTATTATGACAACCGGCCGATCGAGGTGCACCTCGGAGCGGTCACCGCGCCCGGGTCCCCCTTCAACGTGACCGGCCTGGGCAGGAGCTGGTGGACGAAGCTCGCCGCGGCGCAGGCCGAGCCGAACGCCACGCAGCGTGCCGCGCTGTTCGACGAGCTGCAGCAGTATCTCCACCGGTCCGGCGGCGACCTGCTCTGGGCCTTCCAGGAGGAGCTTGACGCGTCCCGCCCCGGGATCAGCAGGGTGCAGACCGTGCAGTCGACGCCGGTGTTCCGCACCGCCACGGTCACGGCGTGAGTCTCGTCCGAACCCTCGCCGGCAGGGTGCTCTCCGCGCTGGGCACCCTGCTCGGCGTGTCCCTGTTGTTGTTCGGGTGCTGCAACCTGGTGCCGGGTAAGACCGCCACGGCCGTGCTCGGCCCAGGAGCGAGCGCCGTCCAGATCGCGCAGTTCAACCATGCGGCCGGGCTGGACCGGCCGCTGGTCTCGCAGTACCTGGCCTGGCTCGGGCGCGCGGCGCGCGGCGATCTCGGGCAGAGCTGGGTGCGGAACGAGCCGGTATCCTCGGTGATCGGCAGCGCGCTCGGCGCCACGCTGATCCTGGTCGCCCTCGCTGGCGGCCTCACCGTGCTCGGCTCGCTGGCGGTGGGCGTGTACGCGGGGCTGCGGCCGGGCCGCGCGGTGGACACCCTGCTCACCGCCGCGTCGGTCACCCTCGTCTCCATCCCGCAGTTCGTGCTGGTCTCGCTGGCGGTGCTCGTCTTCGCGACCTGGCTGCACTGGCTCCCGGCGGTCTCGCTGGTGCCCTTCGGCGAGACGCCTTTTTCCCGGCCGAAGATACTCGCGCTGCCGGTTGCGGCGCTCGCCTCGTTCGGCATCGCCTGGGCGGGACGGCTCGTGCGTGCGTCCGTGCTGGACGCCTCGCGCAGCCCGCACGTCGAGGCGAGCAGGCTCGCTGGTCTGTCGGAGTGGGCCGTGGTGCGCCGCCACCTGCTGCCCTCGGTCGCGGGCCCGGTCTCGCAGACGCTGGCATGGCTGGTGGGCGCGCTGGTCGGCGGAACCGCCGTGGTAGAACGCCTGTTCGCCTATCCGGGGCTCTCGCAGCCGCTGACCGAATCGGTCACCCGGCACGACACGCCGGTGGTCGAGGGCGCCGGGCTGCTGCTTGCCGCGATCATCTTAACTGCGCTCATCCTCGCGGACATCATCGGCCTGATCGCCGATCCGCGAACGAGGACGCCCCGATGACCGGCGGCTCGCTCACCGCGCCCGACACGGCGCCCCGCGCCCAGAAGACGGCACCCGCGGGCCGGGGCACGTCAGCGCGACGGCGCCGGGTGCCGGGCTGGCGCATCGCGGCGATCGTGCCCGGTGCGCTCGCCGCCATGCTGGCCCTCATCGGCAGTCGGCTGCCGCACATTCAGCCGTCGCGGATCGTCGCCGCGCCCTATGCTCGGGCAGGACACGGCCTGTGGCTCGGCGCCGACAGCGCGGGCCGCGACGTCCTCGCGCAGGTGCTCTGCGGAGGCCGCGCGCTGGTGCTGATCCCGGTCGCGGCGACCCTGCTGACCGCGGTTCTCGGCTGCGCGCTCGGGATTCCGGCGGGGTATTTGGGCGGCCGGGCCCGGCAGGTCCTCGCCGCCGTCGAGGACGTGCTGATCGCGCTCCCGCCGGTGCTCGTGCTGCTTACGCTGCTCGACGGCTGGGGCTATTCGGCGTGGTCGCTGATCACCGTGGTCGCGCTGACCGGCGTGCCGGTGGTCTCCCGGGTAGCGCGCAGCGCCACGTTCCAGGTGCGCAACCTCGGCTTCGTCGACCAGGCGGTGGCCCTCGGCGACGGCCGCGCGACCGTCATGGTGCGCGAGATCCTGCCGAACATCCTCGGCCCGCTGCTCGCCGATGCGGGCGCCCGCCTGGCCCTGGCCATCACGCTCACCGCCTCGGCCGGCTTCCTCGGCTTCGGCCCGGACACGCCGAACTGGGGGGCCATGGTCAGCGCCAACATCGAAGGGATCTCGCTTTCGCCCTGGGGCGTGCTGGTGCCGGGTGCACTGCTGGCCCTGCTGACCATCGGCGTCAACCTCGCACTCGACATGGTAGCCGCGAGGTTCGAGGCATGATCAATCTCTACGAACTCACCATCGAGACCGCGGACGCCAGCCGCGTGGTGGTGGACCGGCTCGACCTCGCTCTTGCGCCGGGCGAGCGGGTCGCCGTGGTCGGGGAATCCGGTTCGGGCAAGACAACGCTGGCGCTCGCGATGCTCGGGCTGGTGCGCGACGGGCTGCGCGTGGCCGGGGGTCGCGTCGAGGTCGCCGGGCACGACGTGCTCAGATTGGCCCCGCGTCCGCTGCGCGCGTACCGGCGAGGAGTCGTCTCGTACCTGCCGCAGGACCCCGCCTCCGCGCTCACCCCGTCGATGCGGGTTCGAGCGCTGCTGACCGAACTCGTTCCGCAGGACACCGATCCCGCCGTCGAGGAACGGCTGGCCGCGGTGGGCCTACCCGCCGACAAGGCGTTCCAGCGCCGGTACCCGCACGAGCTGTCCGGCGGGCAGCGGCAGCGGGTGGCCGTCGCCCGTGCGCTTTCGAACCGGCCCTGCGTGCTGATCCTCGACGAGCCAACCACCGGCCTCGACGCGGTCAACCGCGGAGTGGTGCTGGACACGGTGGGCGCGGTCGTCGCCGAGTACGGCCTGACCATGCTCTTCATCACCCACGACCTGACTGCGGCCCGCCGGATCACCGACCGGATGGTCGTGCTGCACCGCGGCCGCGCGGTGGACGACGGTCCGACCGGCGCGCTGCTCGACGCGCCGGTCGTGGACTACACGCGGCGGTTCGTGGACAGCGTCCCATCCCTTGACGAGGCGGCCGACCGGGTCGATGAGCCCTCGGCGCGGACCGACGCGCCGCTCCTGGAAATCAGGGAACTGACAGCAGGGCACGGTTCACGCCGGTCCGCGCGGCTGACCGCGGACGGCGTGAGCCTTCAGCTGCGGCGGCGCGAATGCCTCGCGATCGTCGGCGAATCCGGTACCGGGAAGACCACGCTGCTGCGTTGCGTCAGCGGGCATCAGCGTCCGATCTCCGGCACCGTCCTGCTCGACGGCGAGCCACTGCCGGCCCGGCTGCGCGACCGCAGCATCACCCAGCGCGGCGCGGTGCAGCTGATCAGCCAGGACCCCGCGGGCACTCTCAATCCGCGGCGCAGCGTTGGCGCGGCGCTCGAGCGGCCGCTGTGCGTGCTGCGCGGGATGGCCGCCGCCGAGGCGGCCGAGGAGCGCGACAGGCTGCTGACAGAGGTGGGGCTCGATCCGGCCGTGGCCGCCCGCCGCCCGCGGCGGCTGTCCGGCGGCCAACAGCAGCGCGTCGCCATCGCCCGTGCGCTCGCGGCGCGACCGCGCGTGCTGTTGTGCGACGAGATCACCGCTAGCCTCGACGTGCGCGTGCAGGCCGGGGTAGTCGACTTGCTCCGGCGGCTGATCGAGTTCGAACATCTCGCCGTCGTGCTGGTTACCCACGATCTTCCGCTCGCGGCCCGGCTCGCGGACCGCGTGCTGATCCTCGCTGACGGGCGGATCCGCGAAGAGGGACCCACCGGGCGCGTCCTGCCGCGCCTGACCGACCTGTGGACCCGCCCGCTCGTGGCGGGCGCGAGTTCGGGCCCCGCAAAGCGGTGAGTCACACGCACCACAGAACAAGGGCTGGAGTAAACCATGGCAGAGGTCCTGATGAACGACTCCGCGGGGCAGCCCCCGCGCGGCGCTGCGGACGAGGCGCCACCGCAGGCGGCGAGCCGCCCGGCGATCAGCCCCGTAGTGCTGCCACTGCTCCTGCTGGCCGAGTTCATGATCCAGGTCGACGCCACGATCGTGAACGTCGCGCTGCCCACCATCAAGTCCGACCTCGGATTCACCAACGGCTCGCTGGCCTGGGTGGTCAACGGCTACGTGCTCGCCCACGGCTCCCTGCTGTTGCTCGGTGGCCGGCTCGCGGACGTCCTCGGCCGGCGCAGCCTGCTGATGATCGGCATCACCGTGTTCACCGTCGCCTCGGCGGTGTGCGTGTTCTCGACCCTCCCGCAGGAGCTCGTCCTCGCGCGCGTGGTGGAGGGCGCGGGCGGTGCGGCCATCGCTCCCGCGGTGCTCTCGCTGATCATCACGATGTTCCCGGAGAGCAAGCCGCGCGCCTCCGCGCTCTCGGCCTGGGGCGCCGCGGCAGCCTGTGGCTCGGTGTTCGGCTCGCTCATCGGTGGCGCGCTGACCACCGGCGTCGGCTGGCGCTGGGTGTTCATCATCAACCTGCCGATCGGCGCCGCGGTGCTGCTGTTCACCCCATGGGTGATGGCGGCGGGCCGCTCGGAGCGGCCACCGAAGCTGGACCCCTTCGGGGCCGGAGCGATCACCCTCACCCTGTTCGCCCTTGTCTACGCGGTCATCGGCACGGAGACCCACGGCTGGCGCTCCGCCCAAACGATCGCGTTGCTGGCGGTCGCGGCCGTACTGCTGCTCGTGTTCATCGCGGTGGAACGGCGGCACGACGACCCGATCCTGCCCGCGCGGCTGCTGGTCAGGCGTAACACTGCCGGATCCATCGCCACCACGGTCCTGTTCGGCTCGGCCCAGCTGGGCTGCTTCTTCTTCGTGACCCTGTACCTCCAGCAGGTCTGCGGCTACTCGGCGCTGCGCACGGGGCTGGCGTACCTGCCGATCATGGTTGGCTTCGGTGTCTCCTCTGGCCTCGGCAACTCGCTGGTCAAGGGGCGCGACGGGGTGCGCGCGAGCCTGGCCGTCGGTCTACCGTTGATCGCCGCGGGCCTGTTCTGGCTGGCCACCGTACCGGTGCATGGCGGCTTCTGGGCGCACATCGCTGGTCCGACGCTGATCACCGGCCTGGGTCTCGGCCTGACCTACGTGCCGCTGTCGGTCGCGGTCACCGCCGACGCGGACCCCGAGAACACCGGCGTGGCCTCGGCCCTGTTCACCTCCTCGCTCATGGTCGGCAGCGCGGTCGGCCTCGCGGTCTTCTCCACCGTCTCCAGTGGCCGGACCTCCGTCCTGCTGGCCGCCGGTCACCGTCAGGTGGATGCGTTCGTCGGCGGATTCCACCGGGTGTTCTTCATCGGCGGGGTGCTCGCACTCGTCGCAATGGTGATGGCGCTTTTGGTTCTCCGCTTCGCCGGCACCGGTCTGCTCAGAAATGAGCAGACCTGATCCCCGGCACAGCCTAATGTCGGGTGCAGGATCCGCGACCGTGAGGTGGACTATGATTCGGTATTCTGAGGTAGAAGGCGAGCGCGCCGAAATCGTGCCGCCGGCCCAGCACCAGACCGCGGTTCCCGCCGCGGAACTGTTGGACACCGCGGGCGTGGTCGTGGAACGGGTCGCGCAGGTACGCGCGGAGTTTCGGAACGAGGCGCGGAAGTTCGCGCGGGAGCTCGCCGAGCATATCAACAAGCGGCAAAACGGAACGGCCACTGAGCCTTTCCGCGTAACAGCCCGTGACGTTTAGCGATCGCCGATGTGTTGTTCG
>NZ_CDXDOS010000137.1:0-8836 GCF_978021245.1 Frankia sp. CoBUL1 | reverse complement strand
CCGTGCTGTTGACCTGGCGCTCCTACACGCACACCGCCTATTTCCAAGACAGTGGCTGCGTCCGCCAGGCTGTCGAGCGTTACCTGGTCGACCTGATACTCCCGAAGCGCGGTACGATTTGCCCTGGCGTCCCGACAGCGGCGGGCTCTTGAGTCTCGGCCTTCTCTCGGTCTGCGCGATTCAGCGTCTTCGCGATTCAGGCTCACCGTGAGGATTATCCGGAAAAGCGATGACTTCGCCGGTGCGCGGGCCGGCGTAACGGTCGCCGGCCCCGGTCGGCGCACAGCGGGGCGCGGGCGAGTGGGGCGCGGCACGCGAAGATCCTCCCGGCGAGACCGGGCGGGCCGCCGGTGGGGAGGCGGTCGCCGTGCCGCCGGCATGCCCCATCCATTGACAGACGTCTATGTTTGCGGTCATCCTCTTGCCCGCAAGAACATAGATGGGTGTCGATGTAAGGGGTGGGCTGGATGGCCAGGGTGCAGTTGGCGTTGAACGTCTCGGACGTGGACGCGGCGGTGGAGTTCTACACGACGCTGTTCGGGGTCGGGCCGGCGAAGCGGCGGGCGGGGTATGCGAACTTCGCCGTCGACGTGCCGCCGTTGAAGCTGGTGCTGATCGAGAACCCGGACGCCCGCGGCGCGGGGGTGGCGGGGGCGTTGAACCATCTCGGGGTGGAGATCGAGACCTCGCAGGAGGTCTCGGCCGCCGCCAGCCGGCTGCGGGAGGCGGGGCTGGTGACGGCGGTGGAGGAGAACACCGCCTGCTGCTACGCGCTGCAGGACAAGGTGTGGGTGGATGATCCGGACGGTGCGCCGTGGGAGATCTACACGGTGCTCGTCGATATCGCCGAGGGCGCGGGCCCGCAGCTGCGCACCGTGGAACCTGGGGCCGGGGGTGCTCCCGGGTCGGCGTGTGGCTGTGGGCCGGTGTGCGCTCCCACGGTGCCGGCGGTGACGATCGAGCCGGCCACCGCCGGCACCGGCCACTGAGAGCGAACGGTGACAGACAACGGGGAGGGCCGGCCGCCGCTGGTGCGGCGGCTGGCCGCCGAAGCGCTGGGCGCCATGCTGCTCGCCGCGTTGGTCGTCGGGTCTGGGATCGCCGCGGCGCAGCTCAGCCTGGACCAGACAGGCCTGCAGCTGGTCGAGAACGCCGCGGCGACCGCCGCCGGCCTCTACGCGATCATTCTGATGGTCGGGCCGGTGTCCGGGGCGCATGTCAACCCGGTGGTCACGGTGGTCGACGCCGCGTTCGGGGGGCTGTCGTGGCGGGACGCCGTCGCCTACCTGCCCGCCCAGATCCTCGGCTGCGTCGCTGGGGCGGTGCTGGCGAACCTGATGTTCGACCGGTCGGCGGTGTCGATCTCCACGCATCACCGGGTGTCCGGGGCGCATCTGCTCGCCGAGGTCGTCGCGACCGCCGGCCTCATCCTGCTGATCTTCGCGCTGGTGCGGTCCGGGCGGGGTGAGCGGGAACCGGCCGCGGTCGGCGCCTACATCGGCGCGGCCTACTGGTTCACCAGTTCCACCAGCTTCGCGAATCCGGCGATCAGCATCGGGCGGATGTTCTCCGACACCTTCGCCGGGATCGCCCCCGCCTCGGTGCCCGCGTTCATCGCCGCCCAGGCGCTGGGCGGCGCGGTCGGCTACGGGCTGTTGCGGCTGCTCTACCCGCCGACTCCCACCGGCCCGGCGCAGGCCGCTGGGGTGCTGCTCACCCACCCGGACAGCGCGGTGGCACCCAACGGCGCCGCCCCTTCACCTCTTCCTGGAGGTGTCTCGTGATCGACCTGGGCAACCCGACCGGAAAGGACACCGTCGTGTCTGCGAAGCCCTCGGTGCTGTTCGTCTGCGTCCACAACGCCGGCCGTTCCCAGATGGCCGCCGGCTGGCTGACCCGTCTCGCCGCCGGGAAGATCGAGGTCCGCTCTGCCGGCTCCATACCCGCCGACCGGATCAACACCGTCGCCGCCGCGATGGCCGAGGTCGGCATCGACATCACCGCCGAAACCCCGAAAATCCTCACCGTTGACGCCGTCGAGGCCTCCGACGTCGTCATCACCATGGGCTGCGGCGACACCTGCCCCGTCTTCCCCGGCATCCGCTACGAGGACTGGGCACTCGACGACCCCGCCGGCCAGGATCTCGACGCCGTCCGACCCATCCGCGACGACATCCGTGCCCGCGTCGAAAAACTCATCGGGGAACTCCTGCCTGCCGCCTGAGCACGCCAGGCCGGGCAGGCCGGCACCCGCCCGGCCTGGCGGCTGCCGGCATCCTGGTGGGGGCTGACGACGTCCGGCGGTGGCGGTGAACCGGTGGCAGTGAAGCCGGTATGGTGTGACGGCGGCGGCTTTCGGTCACCGCGCGGCGGTGGGGCCCGCCGGACCCGAACCGCGGCAGCGCGCCGCCAACGGTCCCTACCTGTGACAAGTCATGCCTGGCTGGCCCGGGTGTCGCGCAGGTAGGGGGGCGGGCGTGGACGACACCGAGCAGACGGTCGGTGCACCGACCGACCCTGATGGCACCGACCCTGATGGTGATGGGCCTGTCCCGGTGCGGCGCCGGCAGCTTCGTCACGCGCCGGTCGCGGTCCCGCTGCTGGCGGTGATATCGGCCGGTGGGGCGGTGGGGGCATGTGCCCGGTACGGGGCGTCGCTGGTGTGGCCGACGATGCCGGGCACGTTCCCGTGGACCACCTGGGCGGTGAACACGGCCGGTTGCGCGGCGATCGGTGTGCTGATGGTGCTGATCACCGACGTGCGGACGGTGCATCCGCTGGTCCGCCCGTTCCTGGGCACCGGGGTGCTGGGCGGGTTCACCACCTTCTCCACGTATGCGCTCGACGCGCAGCGGCTGGTGGACGGCGGGCGGGCCGGGCTGGCACTGGCGTACCTGGTGCTGAGCGTCCTCGCCGCGCTGGGCACGGTGTGGGCGGCGGCGGCTGCGATGCGATGGTTCGTGGCGAGGACGCGACGGGTCGCGGGAAGGCGGGCGTGATGAGGTTGAGCGGCCGGGCGTTGCGGCTGACGGTGTTCGTCGGGGAGAGCGACGTGTGGCATCACCGGCCGCTGGCCAGCGAGATCGTGCACCGGGCGCACCGCGCCGGGCTGGCCGGGGCGAGCGTGTTCCGGGGCGTGGAGGGGTTCGGCGCATCCTCGATCGTGCACACCGCCCGGCTGCTGTCGCTGAGCGAGGACCTGCCGGTGGCGGTGGTCATCGTCGATGACGGGCAACGGGTACGGGCCTTCCTCCCGCAACTCGATGAACTCGTCACCGAGGGGCTGGTCATCCTCGACGAGGTCGAAGTGATCCGCTACGTCGGCCGGGAGGCGAGTCGGTGAACTGGCTGCTGGTGATCGCCGGGGCCGCGGCCGGTGCGCCGCTGCGCTATCTGACCGACCGGGCGGTGCAGGCCCGACACGACACGGTCTTTCCCTGGGGTACGTTCACCGTCAACGTCACGGCCAGTCTGCTCCTCGGCCTGGTCGCCGGCGCCGCGGGCGCGGGCGCGCCGCGGGCGTGGGCGGCGTCGGAGCAGGTGGTGTCGCTGGTGGGGAGCGGGCTGTGCGGGGCGTTGAGCACCTACTCGACGTTCTCCTACGAAACGCTGCGGCTGGCCGAGGACGGCGCCCGGCTGCTGGCCGCGGCCAACGTCGCCGGCAGTGTGCTCGCCGCGTTCGGCGCCGCCGCTCTCGGCGCGGCCCTGGCGCGGGCGGTGTGGGGATGATCCGACCGACGCACGGCACGAGCACAGCGCCCGCCGCCGCGGTCAGGCTACGGCCGTGGCGGTTTGTCCTGGTCTTCGGCGTGGTCAGCATGCTGGCGGACGTCGTCTACGAAGGCGCCCGGTCGGTCACCGGGCCGCTGCTGGCCTCCCTCGGCGCGTCGGCGGTCGTGGTCGGTGTCGTCACCGGGGTGGGCGAGGCCGCGGCGCTGCTGCCCCGGCTGGTTCTGGGCGTGGACGATCGCCGGTTACACGCTGACCGTCGCCGCCGTGCCCCTGCTCGGCGTGACCGGCGTGCTGTGGGCGGCCGGCCTGTTGGTGATCGCCGAACGGGTCGGGAAGGCGGTTCGCAGCCCGGCCAAGGACGCACTGCTCTCCCACGCGACCGCCGCCACCGGCCGGGGCCGCGGGTTCGCCGTGCACGAGGCGATGGACCAGCTCGGCGCGCTGGCCGGGCCGCTGCTCGTCGCCGCGGTGCTCGCCTCCGGCGCCGGCTACGGCCCGGCGCTCGGCGTCCTGGCCCTGCCCGGCCTGGGCGTCCTTGCTGTTCTGCTCTGGCTGCGGGCCCGCGTGCCCGACCCGGCCGGCTACGAGCCGGACGAGCCGCCGGCCGTGCCCGTCCCCCGTACCGGCCCGGCCCCGGCCGCCGCGCCCCGGGCCCGACTACCCCGGGCGTTCTGGACGTATGCCGGGTTCACGACCGCGACCACCACCGGGCTGGCGACGTTCGGCGTGTTGTCCTTCCACGCGGTCACCCGTGGCCTGCTGCCGGTGGCCGCGGTGCCTGTCGTGTACGCCGCGGCCATGGGCGTCGACGCCCTCGCCGCGCTCGCGACCGGCTGGGCCTACGACCGCCACGGCCCCGGTGTGCTCGCCGTGCTGCCGCCGCTGGCCGTCGCCGGGACGCTGGTGTGGGGAGCGGCCACCGGCGTGCAGGAATCCACCCTGCGGGCCACCGTCGCCGACCTCGTCCCGCCCGCCGGGCCAGCGCCTACGGCGTCTTCGCCGGCGTGGTCGGCGCGACCACCGCCGCCGGCGGCGCGTTGGCCGGCGCGCTCTACGACCTGTCCATCCCCGCCCTCATCGCCGTCACCGCCGCCGTGCAGGTCGCGGCGCTGGCGCTCCTTGCGGCCAGCCGGCGCATCCGCCCCTGAGCAGGCACAACGACGCTAACGCTAATCGTCGGGCAGGAGGACGCGAGGCCCGCCCGTCCACCCCAACAGGCCTACCCACTCCACGCCCGGGCGTCCCGTCCCGGGTTCACCGGGCCGGTGTGGATCGCGCACCTGGCCGCGGGCAGCGCGTCGCAGGACGCGCGGAGCGCGGAGTTGACGGCGGCCAACACGGCGGCCAACGGGGAATGCCCGCTGGTCACTTCCAGGGGCCGCAGAAGGACACGCCCTTGGCGCCGGAGCGGTACAGGCAGGCGCGGACCAGAACCCGCTTGGTGTAGGCGTACTTGACGGAGAAGTACCGGTAGCTCGATGTCGCGCCATCCGGGGGAAAAACACGGCCGTCGGCGCTTACCTGTACCGCGACCTTGCGGTTGGCGGGAGCGTGGTAGTGGTAGACCCAGCCTGAGACGGTGCCATGGTAGAAGCCCGGGTAGCCTTTTTGGGCAGACCAGGTCTTGGTAACGTCGGCGTACCCGTATCCGCGCTGGGTCCACAGCCGGTAGGAGGCGCGGGAGTCGGGAGTGGCCACGCTGCGGGCGACGTGGGCGGTAGTTGCCCGGGCCGGTGCTGCGCCGGTCAGGGCCAGCCCGGCGGCAAGTGCAGCGCTCGCTGCTGTGCTGACGAGGTGCTTGCGCGTCACCAGAAGCCCTGGTCCCCGGCCAGGTTCGCTACCACCGCCGGGCGCAGCGCCCCCGGGGCGTCCATCCCCTCCAGTAGATAGGACAGGTCGCCCTTCGCCGGGTCGGCCAGGTCCGGGGCCTGCTGTATCTCCTCGCCACGGCGCAGACTGTTCGCGGCCGCGATCGCCGCCCGGTCCAGGATCGGCGTCCCGTGCGGATGCCCGGCCAGCTCCGCTGCTATCTGCGGGTCGTTCGCGTCGAGCCAGGCCTGGATCTCTTGACGGAGCTGGCGGGCCAGCGGGGAGAGGGCTGCGGGCATCGGGGCCTCCCACGGTGTCGGTAGGGCTGTTGGAGTCCAGCGTGCCCGTTGGCGCGGGTGGGCTGTGCGGTGGGAGCGGTGCGGCCGCCTCGACGGCCGCGGGTTCGGCGGAGGCAAGGACCATGGCTTGTTCGGCCAGGTTCTGGGCGGCGCGGATCTGCTCGCGGATCGCGGCGGGGGAGGCGCCGGTCGCCGCGGCCAGCGCTGGGCGGGCGGCTGTGAGAATCGGGGTCAACGCGGCGATGATCGTCGTCGTGTCCGGAACCGGGGGAAGTGCAGGTCGGACACGTCGAAACCGGCGACACGGCCCAGGAGGTAGATGACCGAGTCGGCCCCGACCTCGGCCTGGCCTGCGCACCGTTCGCCCCCACCGCGCGCCCGGGGGGTGGGATGCAGGTCCCGGTGGGCAAGATGATGCGCCATCCGGCGGATCGACCCGGCGAGACTGTCCTGCCGGTAGACCGGAGGTCAACGTCGCCGCATAGGCAGCGACGCGGTCGAGTAGCGCCGGCAGGGTGATGGGCGTGGCCGCGGAGCGGGTCACAGCGGCCCGGGAGTCCAGGGTCGCCGGGTCCGGTCGACGCTCGGGCGGGCGGGTGGCGCGGGGGGTTGCTGTGGCATCGCGGCGAGCTGACGTCGCACCTCAGCTACCTGCTCCTCAAGCGCCCGGATTCTGGCCTGCTGGCGCTCCAAGGCTCCTTGCTGGCCGACAAGAGCTACCTGCTGTGCGCGTAGCAGGTCGAACAGCAGACCGATGTTTGTGGGCCCGTCCAGCTGCGTGGGGAGCTCCAGCAACTCCGCCAGCACATCCGGAACATCCCCTAGCGCGACGCTGTTACTCCACAACGACGCGACGGCGGGCATCTCGGTGCCCGCCGTCGCGGTCAAGGGAGAGGGGATCAAAGCCAGATACGACCAGACGACGGTCCGATGACGGTGGCGGTCAGGTTGTCCCGCAGTCCCCAGCGCTTAGCGGCGGCCAGGAGTGCGTCGGCGGCAACGCGCACTCTGCCGGTCGCGAGCGCGGCCGTGATAGCGGTGGCGTCCACGACACGTTGTAGTCCGTCGGAGTACAGCAGCAGCCGCATGGCCGGTCCGAGGACCCATACCTCATCGATCGCGCCGTCCTGCACGGTGCTGGTGACCATGTGATCGAACCCTGCGGCGATCCGGGTCATCCAGGGGTCCCGGCCGGGCTGGCGGAACTTTTCTCCGAGCGTGCGGTCCTGGGTGACCCGCCCCAGGGTTCCGCCCGGACGCAGCACGTAGGCCCAGACGTCCCCAGTCCACGCGACCACGGCGCCACCGGCGAGCCGATGCGGCATCGGACAGGCGATGACCATCACCGCGTCGTCACGCTGCCCGGGTGCTGCGTCGGTGTACTCCCGCAATGCGGCCTCGCGGGCGGCGACGAAGCCGCCGTACGGCCCGCGCTGGACGCGAACCGGGGGCGGCCACCAGGACCGTTCCCGGGAGAACGGACATCGGTACCCCGGCAGAGCTGCTCTGCCGGGGTACCGACGGATCGGTCAGGTGCAGTACTCGGTTTCGTCGCTACGCACGGCCCGCCGGTCGTCGTACGCGACGACGTACGGCTCGACGTGCTCGCACTCGCCGATCCGGTCGAAGATGAGCCGGTAGAGACGTGAGGCGTTCTGCACAGGCGTGGAGCTCCTATAGGGGTGCGGTTGGACGGCCGGCCATCCCCATCCCAGGCAGCGCCTTTCTCGGTGTTCTGGGTTCGGGTCCGGTTACCCCAGGGTGATCATGCTGGAGACTGGTCGTCCCTGGTCGTCCCTGGTCGTCCCTGGTCGGGCACCCAGAGGTAGTCGCCGATGTCCGATGACGGCCACTTGAGGTAGTGCCTGTTGCCGTAGCTCGCGACCGCATTTCCGTGGCTGACGCAGAGCATGGAGGTCTGAGGTGAATCGAGGAAGCATCCCCACTCAACCCTCTCCTCGATGGAGGCGAACGCCTCGTTCGGGGTCACACCCGGGAACACGATGCTGGCGGGCCGCCCGTCGAACAGACGCAGATGTGTTGCCCCGTCTGCGCTACCGAAGAGGATCATTCGTGCGATGCGATTATCTCCGAGCGGGGGGCGACTTCCCAACGATGGATCATGATTGATCGGATGCGTCTCCAGAGCGGGAACGCGGTGCAGCATCGGGCCCACAGAGACGGCGGCCTCCGGCATCACGCCGGCAAACGAACCGATCCGTTGGAACCGTATCCTGTTATGTCCAGGGACCGTCAGGAACTCCTTCGCACAGCGAATGATCATATCGTGATCGAAGATGTCCAGCCGCCCACAGTCGCTTATTGCCACGTCACGGAAGGACCCATCCGACAGGACCATGAAACCGACGTCGACCAGACGGTCACGCAGCGCGAGAGGCGGCGTGAGCCGCGACGACTCGTCGAGCGCGCGGACAGTTCCGCGCGTCGGGTGTCGCTCGTGGCGGATCACGGCGTTTCCGTTGCCCCAGACCCGGCAGTCCGCCTTGTGGGTAGTGCGCGAGCCGGCCCACCTGAGCGGCACGCCGTTGAGATCAAGTTCGCCGGCTGCCTCGACGTCCTCGACGGACAACACTCCGTTGCGGCAGATGAGCGCCTCACGGTCGACGACGGGCACGCTGCGGATGCGGCCATCGCTGATAGCCAGGTTCAGACTCAGCTGCCGGGGGGTAGCGGCCCCGAGATCGGCCAGGTAGAAGTATCCGGCGTTCGCGGCGACAACGTAGGTCTGGATGGAGGGGAGGCCCGGCACGCCGATGAGGCTGTCATGCACGTGAATGGCGGCCTTGACACGTCCAGCGTGATAGCTGACGTCGTACACGTTTGTGAACGCACTCCCGTCCAACGGGAGCGAGGGCGGGGTCAAACGGTCGTAGCGACACCTCGATAGGATGATCGTGATGGCGTCGAGGGACTGGATGGTGGATGGGCCGGCGGGTGCAGTTGACAGTCGAGGATCGGGAGCTGATTTCCCGGGA
>NZ_CDXDOS010000136.1:0-8909 GCF_978021245.1 Frankia sp. CoBUL1 | reverse complement strand
CCCTGGAAGATCGGCCTCATCGCCAAGGCGACCCTCGTGCTCATCCACACCGAGCACCGCCGCACCACCTAAACAGCCACTACACGAACAACACATCGGCGATCGCTAAACGTCACGGGCTGTTACGCGGAAAGGCTCAATGCGTGGCGCGTGCTGGTTGGTGAGCGGATCTCCGGTGGCAAGACCGCTTTCACGTACAACTGGGTATGGCGCCGACTTTCGGACAGCAATGGAAACCACTCGCCACGCTCGCTTGTCCGGCTTTTCCACCTCGCCGCTGACCGAGAGCGGCGACTGTCGCTGGCACCGCCCTACTACGAGCGCAGCCTGATACGTCCCCGGGCGCTCGTGGAGTCGCTGGATGACATCAGTGAACAGGAAATCGACTCCCTGCAGGACGAGTTTGCCGAGCTCGTTCCCTTGTTCGATGCGCTCCGGGGAATCGGACGTACGCCGTTTCCGGCGCGAGAGCTGGAGGTCGACTCGGACGTCGAGAACCTCGGGCTGGAGGCCGGCCTCCTCGGCATCGATCTTGGTACACGCGATGACACCGAGCGCTACCGCGTCCCGGAGCTGTACCGAAAGGCACTGGGTATGGGGCGTAAGGGCCAGGCATGAAACGGGTGCCGGCTGTAGCGGCTCGACTCGAGCCGCGCGGCTGGCCCCGGCCCGCGCGGCTGGTCAGGCCGGCGGGTTCTCGCGCCAGCGGGAGGTGATCGGCAGTCGGCGGTCGCGGCCGAACGCCTTGGAGGTCATCTTCGGCCCGGGCGGGTTCTGGCGGCGCTTGTACTCGGCGAGGTCGACGAGCCGGATCACCTTGTCCACCACGGCCGGATCGTGCCCGGCCGCGATCAGCTCGGCCCGGCCCCGGTCGTGGCTGACGTAGTCGTCCAGGACGGGATCGAGGATGCCGTAGTCGGGCAGCCGGTCGGAGTCGAGCTGGCCCGGGGCAAGCTCGGCGGACGGCGCCTTGACGATGATCTCATCGGGAATGGGTGGCGCCTCGCCACGCTTCTCCGCGGCGGCGTTGCGCCAGCGCGCCAGCCCCCAGACGCGGGTCTTCGAGACGTCCTTGATGGGAGCGTAGCCGCCGGCGCTGTCCCCGTAGAGGGTGGAGAACCCCGTTGCCAGCTCGCTTTTGTTGCCGGTGGTGAGGATCAGGTGCCCATGCTGGTTCGACAACGCCATGAGCAGCGTTCCGCGCACCCGGGCCTGCAGGTTCTCGTCCGCGAGGCCGTGCAACCCGCCGAGGGCGGCTGCGGCGGCGCGGAACGCGGCGGCGATCGGCTCGATGGGCACCACGGCGTGCCGCGTGCCCTGGCGGTGGGCGAGTTCGGCGGCGTCGGTCACCGAATGCCCCGACGAGTAGCCCGAGGGCAGGGCGACGGTGTGGACGGCGTCGGCGCCGATCGCGTCGACCGCGATGGTCGCGACGAGCGCGGAGTCGATACCGCCGGACAGCCCGAGCGCCACCGAGGAGAAGCCGTTCTTACGGATGTAGTCGCGGGTGGCGGTGACCAGTGCGGTGTACAGCTCCCCGGCGGGCTCGGGGCGGTCGGCCACGACCGGAGGCAGGGGGGTGAACGGTGCCAGCGGCTCGGCGGCCAGTACCGTGCGCGTCACCGTCATCGTCGTGCCGTCCTCGGCGTCGACGGCCCCGGACACCGCCCGCGCCGGGCCGGAACCGGCCGCGGGCAGGTCCAGGTCGGTGATCAGCAGCGCCTCGCTGAAGACCGGCGCCCGCGCGACGAGTTCCCCCGCGGCGTCGACGACGAGGGAGTCCCCGTCGAAGACCAGCTCGTCCTGCCCGCCGACAAGGTTGACGTAGGCCAGGGCGGCCGCGGCCTCCCGGGCGCGCTCGGCACACAGGGCGTCGCGCTGGAAGGACTTCCCCTGCTCGTAGGGGGAGCCGTTGATGCACAGGACGAGGCCGACCCCGGACCGGCGGGCCACGGTGATCGGCCCGCCCTGCTGCCACAGGTCCTCGCAGATCGTCAGGCCCACGTCGATCCCGTGCAGCCGCAGCACCGGAAAGGCCATGCCGGGCACGAAGTAGCGGAACTCGTCGAAGACGCCGTAGTTCGGCAGGTGATGCTTGGCGTAACGCGCGACAACCTCGCCGCCCCAGAGCACCGCGGCGGCGTTCTGCGGTTCACCGGCCGGGCGTCCCACATTCGGCGCGGGTTGCGCGGACGCGTCTAGGTAGCCGACGACGACGGCGATCTTGCCACACCCCTCCTCGGCCAGCCGGCGGGCCAGAGCTACCAGCGCCCGCTGGCTCGCGGCGACGAAGGAGCGGCGCAGGACGAGGTCCTCCGGCGGATAGCCGGTCAACGTGAGTTCACCGAAGGCAATCAGATGAGCGCCGTTGGCGACGGCCCGTTTCGTCCAGGTGCTGACCAGGTCGGCGTTACCGGTGAGGTCCCCGACGGTCGTGTCCACCTGGGCGAGGGCGATCCGCAGCTGGGCCATGGTTGCAGCGTAGGCGGTCGCGGCGTGGGCCGTTAGGTCCCGTGTCGGGAGGGTAGGTAACACGCCGTTGGCGGACGGGTTGCTACCAGGCAACATCACGGCGATGAACGGATGTAGTCGCTAGGGTCGGGATAAGCACATCGGGTGGCCCGTATCGTCGAGTCCACATCCTCAGCGCGGAGGCACTATGGACAAACAGCAGGAGTTCGTTCTCCGGACTCTGGAGGAGCGGGACATCCGCTTCGTTCGACTCTGGTTCACCGACGTACTCGGGTACCTGAAGTCGGTGGAGATCGCCCCCGCGGAGCTGGAGGGGGCGCTGGCGGAGGGTATCGGTTTCGACGGATCCGCCATTGAGGGCTTTGCGCGGGTGCACGAGGCCGACATGCTGGCCCGGCCCGACCCCTCCACCTTCCAGGTGCTTCCCTGGCGCGGTGAACATCCGCTTACGGCCCGGATGTTCTGCGACCTCGTGATGCCGGACGGCACGCCCGCCGCCGCCGACTCGCGCTGGGTGCTGCGGAGCGCGCTGGCCAGGGCTGCCGACGCGGGGTTCACGTTTTACACCCATCCGGAGATCGAGTTCTTCCTGCTCAGGGAGCCGCCGAAGCGCGGTGGCCCGGTGCCCCCGCCGGTGGACGAATCAGGCTACTTCGACCTGACCCCCAATGACATCAGCCATGATTTCCGGCAACAGGCCATCAGCATGCTCGAACGGCTGGGTATCTCGGTGGAGTTCAGCCATCACGAGGTGGCCCCCGGCCAGCAGGAGATCGATCTCCGCTACGCCGACGCCCTCACCATCGCCGACAACATCATGACCTTCCGCCAGGTGGTCAGGGAGGTGGCGTTGCGGCAGGGTATTTACGCCACCTTCATGCCCAAGCCGTTCGGTAACCAGGCCGGGTCGGGGATGCACACCCATCTGAGCCTTTTCGAGGGCGACCGTAACGCCTTTCACGACCCGACCGACGACTATCAGCTGTCCAAGGTGGCGAAGGCCTTCATCGCCGGGCTCCTCGCGCACGCCGCCGAAATCACCGCGGTGACCAACCAGTGGGTGAACTCCTACAAGCGGCTCATCGGTGACCAGCAGGCCGGCGAGGTGCTGGAGGCGCCGGCCTATGTGTGCTGGGGCCACAACAACCGTTCGGCGCTCGTGCGGGTTCCGCTCTACAAGCTCCACAAATCCAACGCCACCCGGGTGGAGTTCCGGCTGCCGGACAGCGCGTGCAACCCGTATCTCACCTTCGCCCTGGTGCTGGCAGCCGGCCTGCGGGGTGTCCAGGGCGGTTATGAGCTGCCACCGGCTTCGGCGGACGACGTCTGGACGCTCACCGACACGCAGCGCCGTGAGCGCGGGATCACCGCCCTGCCCGGCTCGCTCGCCGAGGCGGTCAAGGTGATGGAGCATTCCGCGCTTGTGCGGGAGACCCTCGGCGACGAGTTGTTCGACTTCTTCCTGCGGAACAAGCGGGCCGAGTGGCTGGAATACCGTCGGCAGGTGACCCCGTTCGAGATCGACCGGTACCTGCCGGTGCTATGACCGGGCGGACCGGCACCCGGCTCCCCACGGTTGGGCCGGGACCGGTCGGGCCGGGACCGGTCCCGGCCCATCCGCGGGGGAGTTCGGTCGCCGCGCAGCTCGCGCGGCTCGGCTTCACCGACGTCGACCGGGTCGAGACGACGATGCGCCGCCTCGGCCTGCTCACTCCGGCCGTCCAGTCGCCCACCGCCGGCAGGGATGTCCTGCCCGGTCCCGCCACCGTGGGAATCGTGCGCGAGGAACGGCTCGAGGCCAACGTCGTGGCCGGCTCGCTGGCGGCCGCGGCCGATCCGGACCGGGCTCTCGCCGCGCTGGACCGGCTCGTGGACGCCCTCGGCCCGGCCGGGGGCGCGGCCCTCGTCGGCGCGCTGGCCCGCCACGAGGGGCTGCGGGAACGGCTCGCCGCCGTGCTCGGCGCGAGCATCGCGCTTGGCGATCATCTTGCCCGCCATCCGGCGGACTGGCGCATCCTGGAAGCCGACGAGGTGGTCACCGCCCCGCCGGATGCGGCGAGCGTGCGGGCAGGTCTGCTGCGCGCGGTCGGCGCGGATCAGGACGATCCGGCGCCCCGGGCTGCGGGCGACGGTCCCCAGATCCTCGACGCCCTGCGGATCGCGCACCGCAGGGCGCTGCTGGTCCTCGCGGCGCGGGACCTGACCGGCGCGGTGCCGCTCGACGAGGCCACGGCCGAACTCGCCGATCTGGCGGGATTCGCGCTGGACGCGGCGCTGGCGGTCGCCCGTGCCGGGCTCGACCCGCGGCTGCCCCCGGTCCGGCTCGCCGTGATCGGCATGGGCAAGTGCGGCGGACGGGAACTGAACTACGTCAGCGACGTCGATGTCGTGTTCGTCGCCGAGCCGACGGCACCCCGCGATGCGGCAAACGGTACGGCGAACGGGGGGAAGAGCGGGGCGGCACCGGCCGGGTCGGCGGTACTGACGGCGGCGACGCGGCTGGCGGAGGGGCTGGTCCGGGCCGCCGGCACCGTCACCGCTGCCGGTGCGCTGTTCCAGGTCGATGTGGGGCTTCGCCCGGAGGGCCGGGACGGTGCCCTGGTCCGCACGCTCGCCAGCCACCACGCCTACTACCGTCGCTGGGCCCGGACCTGGGAGTTCCAGGCGTTACTCAAGGCCCGCCCGATCGCGGGAGACCTGGCGTTGGGCGCCGAGTTCTGCGCGATGGTCGCGCCCATGGTGTGGACGGCGGCCTCCCGTCCCGGCTTCGTGGCCGACGTGCGGGCGATGCGGCGCAGGGTGGAGTCGACGCTGTCCCGCGCGGAGGCGGAGCGCAATCTCAAGCTGGGCCCGGGCGGCCTGCGCGACGTCGAGTTCGCCGTCCAGCTGCTGCAACTCGTCCACGGCCGGGTGGATGCCAAGCTGCGGGTCGCCTCCACCCTGGGCGCCATCGACGGTCTGGCCCGCGGCGGCTACGTCGGTCGGCGCGACGCGGCCGGGCTCGCCGACGCCTATCGTTTTCTCCGTAACGCCGAGCACCGCCTTCAGCTGCAACGGCTGCGCCGGGTGCACACGCTGCCCCGGGACTCCACCGAGCTGCGCTGGCTGGCCCGGTCGATGGGGTTGCGCACGGCGGAGGCGTTCGAGGAGGCCCACGCTCGGGTGGTCCGATCCGTCCGATCGCTGCACGAGAAGCTCTTCTACCAGCCGTTGCTGGAGGCGGTCGCCCGCCTGTCGACGGAGGAGATCCGCCTCACCCCCCAGGAGGCGGCCGACCGGCTGGCCGCGCTCGGCTTCGCCGCGCCGGACCGGTCGTTGCGCCATATCGAGGCGCTGACCAGCGGGGTGAGCCGGACGGCCGCGATCCAACGCCACCTGTTGCCGACGATGCTGCCCACCTTCGCCGACGCCCCCGATCCCGACGCCGGGCTGCTGGCCTATCGGCGGGTCAGCGAGGCACTCGGGCGCACCCCGTGGTATATGCGGCTGCTGCGGGACTCCGCCGGCGCCGCGGACCGGCTCGCCCGGGTGCTCGCGACCAGCCGGTACGTGGCGGACCTGATGGCCCGCGTGCCGGAGTCGGTGCGGCTGCTGCGCACCGAGGACGATCTCGTCCCGGTGCCGCGGGAGGCACTGGTTCGGACCATGGTGGCGATCGCCCACCGCAACCCCGACTGGGAGGAGGCCGTCGGGCGGGCCCGGGCGGTGCGCCGCGTCGAACTGGTCCGGGTCGCCTGCGCGGACCTGCTCGGCCTGCAGGACGTCGCAGCCGTGGGCCGGGCGCTGGCGGACGCCGCGGCCGCCACCATTGCCGCGTCCCTGCTCGTCGCCGAGCGCAGGGTCGCCGGAGGTGACCCGGAGTCGTTGCCGGCGCGGATCTCGATGATCGCGATGGGCCGGCTCGGCGGCGCGGAGATGTCCTACGGCAGCGACGCCGACGTGCTGTTCGTGCACGAGGCCAGGCCAGGAGCGTCGGCGGACCGGGCGAGCAGGGCCGTCGCCGAGGTGGTCGGTGAGCTGCACCGGCTGCTGGCCGTTCCCGGACCCGATCCGGCGCTGCGCCTGGACACGGCGCTGCGTCCGGAGGGGCGCAGCGGCCCGGCCTCGCGCACGCTGGAGGCGTACGCGGCCTACTACCAACGGTGGTCGCAGGAGTGGGAGTCGCAGGCGCTGCTGCGGGCGGAGCCCCTGGCCGGTGATCCCGGGCTCGCCTACCGGTTCTGCCGGCTGGCGGACACGGTGCGTTACCCGACCACGCTTCCCGCGGGCGCCCTGGAAGAGATCATCCGCCTGCGCGGGCGGATGGAGCGGGAACGGATCCCACGGGGAGTCGATCGTACGCTGCACCTGAAGTTCGGCCCCGGGGGGCTGACCGACGTGGAATGGGCGGTGCAGATCCTCCAGTTGCGCCACGGCCGGCAGATTCCCACGCTGCGCACGACGTCGACGCTCGAAGGCCTGGGGGCCGCGGTCGTCGCCGGTCTGCTCGACGCGAGCGAGGCGGAGATCCTGCGCGCGGCCTGGATGTCCGCCTCCCGCATCCGCAACGCGAGCACGCTGGCCGGCTGGCCGCGTCCGGACGTCGTCCCCGACCGCCCGCCCGGTCTGGAGGCGATGGCGAGCGCGGCGGGATATCCCGCCGACCGGGCCGGCGAGCTCGTCGCCGAGCACCGCCGGTCGGCGGCGCTGGCCCGCGCCGTCGTCGAGGAGGTGTTCGCGCGCGAGCGGACCGCGGATTTCGGCTAGTACGTCCGGTGGTGCTGGAACCGCGCCACCGTAAGACCGGGCGGCAGGCGGTCGTGTCGTCGGGAGCACCGCCACGGCCGCCTGTACTCCGGGATGGTGACCATTCGTCAGACGGTCGCCTCGGCCGGGGCCGGGGTGGTCTGGGACGGCACGAACAGCGTCGGCTTGTCGCCGGCCAAGGCGCTGCAGCAGGTGTCGATCATGAGCGCGGAGACCAGGTACGGGTCCATGTTCGCGTTCGGGCGACGGTCTTCCAGCCAGCCCTTCTTGGCCTTCTCGACAGCCCACGGAATGCGGATCGACGCGCCGCGGTCGGAGGCGCCCCAGGAGAACTTGTTCCACGGAGCCGTCTCGTGCTTACCGGTCAGCCGGTCCTGGATGCCGTGACCGTAGTGGGTCACGTGCTCCAGCACCCGGGTGCCGAGCGCCTCGCAGCAGGCGACGATGGCGTCCCAGCCCTCCATCGTCTGCCTGGTGGAGAAGTTGGTGTGCGCGCCGGCGCCGTTCCAGTCGCCCGGGATCGGCTTGGCGGCGAACGACACCTCGACGCCGTAGTCCTCGGCGATCCGGTGGAGCAGCCAGCGGCCCAACCAGATCTGGTCGCCGATCGCCGGGGCGGGGAGCACGCCGATCTGGAACTCCCACTGGCCCATCATGACCTCGGCGTTGGTGCCCTCGATGGCGAGACCGGCGTCGAGGCAGGCCTGCGCGTGCCTCTCGACGATCTGGCGGCCGGGCATCTTCGAGCCGCCGACGCCACAGTAGTACGGTCCCTGCGGCGCGGGGTAGCCGACCTCCGGCCAGCCGTAGGGACGGCCGTCCTTGAAGAAGGTGTACTCCTGCTCGATGCCGAACATCGGCGTCATGTCGGCGTACTTCTCGGCGACGGTCCGGGCGGCGGCCCGGGTGTTCGTCGGGTGCGGCGTGAAGTCGGTCAGCTCGACCTCGCAGAGCACCAGGAGGTTGTCGCCACCCCGCAGCGGGTCGGGCGTGACGAAGACGGGCCGCAGCACGCAGTCCGAGTTCGATCCGGGCGCCTGGTTGGTGCTCGAGCCGTCGAAGCCCCAGATCTCCGGTTCCTTACCGTCCCTGATGATGCGGGTCTTGCTGCGCATCAGCGGCTCGGGCTCGGTGCCGTCGATCCAGATGTACTCGGCCTGATAACTCACTCATACTCCCCGTGGTTGATCCTGCACGTTACGGAGCGACTTCGTGATCGGCCTGGCCAGCCGACCCAGGCCGCGAATGACGGGAGGGTTCGACCGGAGCCTTGCCGTGCCCAGTTACCTTCCTGTTCCTCGATTGTTAATTTTTGGTCTCTGCTATGTCACGAAAGGCTGGCTCTGGGCGATCGGGGCCGGCTGCCGTCCGGGATTTTCGGGGTCCCCGACTCCGCTTTCGTGTCGTGGTGTCCCGGCGGGTGTCGGAGGGAAATGGCCAGTATTCTGGACCGCGCCGTTCCGCATATACGTGAGGCCCGCCTCCGACGTCGTCGAAGTAGGGCCTCGGGGAATCGGTATACTAATTTTCAATGCGGGTTCGGGGTTTCGCCTGGTATCCCGGGAAAGAGTCCGGGCATCTCCCGTTCGCGATCTTTCCGGCGCTCGCCGGCGCTTGGTGGATAGCGGCGGACCTTCGGCCGGTCTCCGCCCGGAGGTGGCGGCGGGACCTGGTTTCCGCACGCGTCCCCG
>NZ_CDXDOS010000135.1:0-8964 GCF_978021245.1 Frankia sp. CoBUL1 | reverse complement strand
GCGGTTACCGGGAAAGGCTCACTGCCACCACGCTCTTCCTCGCGGATCGGCTGCGTAAACCGCTGCTTGTGGAGGGGCCCGCGGGTGTCGGTAAAACCGAGCTCGCGAAGGCGCTGGCGACCGCGGTTGGCGCCGAGCTCATTCGGCTGCAGTGCTACGAAGGGCTTGATGAAGCTCGCGCACTGTACGAATGGAACTACAAGAAGCAACTGCTGCGCATTCAGGCCGGATCGGGAGACGGCGGCGCCGAGGGTTGGCAGCAGGCCCACGACGACATCTTCAGCGAGGAGTTTCTGCTCTCCCGGCCGTTGCTGACGGCGATCCGCCGCCAGCAGCCGACGGTGTTGCTCGTCGACGAGACCGACAAGGCCGACGTCGAGGTGGAAGGCCTGCTGCTGGAGGTGCTGTCCGACTTCCAGGTGACGATTCCGGAGCTCGGTACCATCAGCGCCATCCGCCGTCCCTTCGTCATCCTGACCTCCAACGCGACGCGGGAGCTGTCCGAGGCGCTCAAGCGGCGCTGCCTCTACCTCAACCTGGACTATCCCTCGGCCGAGCGGGAGAAGGAGATCGTGCTCTCCCGGGTGCCCGATCTCCCGGAGAGGCACGCCGAATCGTTGGTCCGGATCGTCCGCGCGCTGCGGGCGATGGAACTGAAGAAGGCGCCCTCCATCGCCGAGACCATCGACTGGGGTCAGACCGTGCTCGCGCTCGGATTCGACACGTTCGACGAGACCGCCGTCGCCTCGACTCTCGGCGTCGTCCTCAAGCACGCCAGCGACCAGGCCCGAGCCATCAGTCACCTCAAGCTCGGCGCGAACTGAACAGCCCGAGCCGAACCCATCGAACTGATCGAATTCATCGAACCGATTGCCAGCTGACGGCCGTCGCCACGGCCGCACGTCCACGAGGGGGCGCCGGCATGAATCTGCTGGACCGCACCGTCGATTTCACCGCGGCGTTGCGCCGGGTCGGTGTCCCGGTGAGCAGCGCTGAGACCGTGGATGCCGCCAGGGCCGTCGGCGCGCTGGGCTGGGCCGAGCGGGACGCCGTCCGGGCGGCATTCGCGGCGACCCTGTGCAAGCGGCCGCTGTACCGGCCGGCTTTCGACACTCTGTTCGACCTGTACTTCCCGCCCCGGATCGGGGACGGGGTGTCGCTGGACGACCTGGACGACCTGGACGACGACCCGGCCAGGGCTGCGAACGGCGCGGCGGCGAACGCCGGCGTCGATCCCGGCGAGCTGTCGCCCGAGCAGCTGGAGGAGCTGCGTCAGGCGCTGCGCGACCAGTTGCTCGACGCGCTGCGCGACGGCAACGACGAGGCGCTGCGCGCGCTCGCCCGGCAGGCGGTGAGCGCGTTCGGGTCGGCGCGCGGCAGCTCCGCCCGCTCGTGGTTCATCTACCGGGTGCTGCGGGTGATGTCGGCGGAGACCCTCATCGTCGATCTGCTCGCGGCGATGCTGGCAGATTCCGAACGTGGCGGACTCGCCGAACGGGCCGCCCGGCAGACCATTACCGACCGGATCCGCGGGTTCGAGGAGATGGTGTCCACCGAGGTGCGGCGGCGGATGGCCGAGGAACGCGGCCTCGATGCGGTCGAGCGCACCGCGGTGAAGCCGCTCAGCGACCAGGTCGAGTTCCTGCGAGCCTCCCAGCGGGACCTGGTGGAGCTGCGCAGGCAGGTCTACCCGCTCGCCCGGCGGCTGGCGACCCGGTTGACCGCGCGGCGCCGGTTCGGCCGTATCGGCCGGCTGGACTTCCGGCGCACGGTGCGGGCATCGCTGGCCACCGGCGGTGTACCGGTGGAGACCAGGCACCGCCCGCACAAGCCGCACAAACCCGAGCTGGTCGTGCTGTGCGACGTCTCCGGCTCGGTGGCCTCGTTCGCGCATTTCACCCTGATGCTGACCCATGCGCTGCGCGAGCAGTTCGCCAAGGTCCGGGCGTTCGCCTTTATCGACACGACCGACGAGGTCACCAGGTACCTGCGCGGCCTCGACCTCGGCGACATGATGGCCCGCATCTCCGGAGAGGCGGACCTCGTCTGGTTCGACGGGCACAGCGACTACGGGCATGCCATCGAGGTCTTCGCCGAGAAGTACCCCGAGGCGGTCGGTCCCAAGACGTCGTTGCTGATCCTCGGTGACGCCCGGAACAACTACCGACCGACCTCGGCGACCATCTTCAGGCGACTGTGCTCGCAGGCCCGGCACTCCTACTGGCTCAACCCGGAGCCGCGCAGCTACTGGGGCTCGGGCGACTCGGCGACAAACGTGTACGCCGAGCTCGTTGACGAGATGGTGGAGTGCCGCAACGTCGAGCAGCTCCAGGCGTTCCTCGGGCGGCTTCTTCCGTCCTGACGGGTCCCCGACCCCGGCCCCAGCCCCGGTCCCCAGGCTGGCTCCGGGACCGGCCTGGGGACCGGCAGGATCAGCCGCGGGCGAGGGCGGCGTCAACGATCGACTGTGCCTCCGTGATGACCTCGTCGAGATGTCCGGGGCCCCGGAAGCTTTCCGCGTAGACCTTGTAGACGTCCTCGGTGCCGGAGGGCCGGGCGGCGAACCAGGCATCGTCAGTGACGACCTTCACCCCGCCGATCGCCGCGCCGTTGCCCGGCGCGTGCGACAGCGCGGCGGTCACCGGCGAACCGGCGAGCGTCGTCGCGCTGAGGCTCTCCGGGGTGAGCGCGGCCAGGATCTTCTTCTGCGCTGGGGTGGCCGGCGCGTCGACCCGCCGGTAGGCCGGGGCACCGTGGACATCGGTGAGCTCCCGGTACAACTGCCCGGGGTCCCGGCCGGTGACCGCCGTCATCTCGGCGGCGAGCAGGCAGGCGATGATCCCGTCCTTGTCGGTCGTCCATACTGCGCCGTCGCGGCGCAGGAACGACGCGCCCGCGCTCTCCTCGCCGCCGAAGCCCAGGTTCCCGTCGGTCAGGCCGGCCACGAACCACTTGAAGCCCACCGGCACCTCGACCACGTTGCGACCGAGGCTCACTCCGACTCTGTTGATCATGCTGGAGCTGACCAGCGTCTTGCCGATCGCCGTCCCGGTCGGCCAGCCCGGGCGGTGGCCGAACAGGTAGGCGATGGCCGCGGAGAGGTAGTGGTTCGGGTTTAACAGCCCGGCCGTGCCGGTGACGATGCCGTGCCGGTCGGCGTCGGCGTCGTTGGCGAGGGCGACGTCGAACGAGCCGGCCAGCCGCACCAGGGAGGCCATCGCGTACGGCGACGACGGATCCATCCGGATCCTGCCGTCCCAGTCGGTCGTCATGAAGGCGAAGGTCGGGTCGATCGTGGTGTTCACCACGTCGAGATCCAGCTTGTACCGCTCGGCGACGGCCTGCCAGTACACGAGGCTCGCCCCACCGAGCGGGTCGACGCCGATGCGCACCCCGGCGCCGCGGATCGCGTCGAGATCGATGACGTCGCCGAGGTCCGCGACATAGGCGCCGACGTAGTCGTGGACCACGGCGGCGGCGCGCGCCTGCGGGTATGGCACCCGGGCCACGCCCGCGAGGCCACCGTCGAGCAGGGCGTTCGCGCGATCCTGGATGACCTTGGTGACGCCGGTGTCCGCCGGACCGCCGTGCGCCGGGTTGTACTTGAACCCGCCGTCGGCGGGCGGATTGTGCGACGGCGTGACGACGATGCCGTCGGCGAGGCCGCGCGCCGGGCCGGTCGCGCCGGTCGCGCCGGTGGTGTCGGTGGTGTCCGTCCTGCCCGTCCTGTTGCTTGGCGTGCGTTCGCGGTTGTGGCGCAGATCGCGTGCGAGATCACCGGGGTCGGGGTGGCCTCGCCGTCCGGGGCGATGCGTACCGTGACGCCGTTCGCGGCGAGGACCTCCAGGGCGCTCGCGAGCGCGGGCGCCGACAGTGCGTGCGTATCGATCCCGACGAACAGCGGTCCGTCGACGCCTGCCTCCTTCCGGTAGTCGCAGATCGCCTGGGTGGTGGCCAGGATGTGGTCGGCGTTGAAGGAGCCGCGCAGCGCCGAGCCACGATGACCGGACGTGCTGAACGACACCCGCTGGGTCGGATCGGCGGGATCGGGATGGATCTCGTGGTAGGCGGCGAGCAGGCCGTCAACGTCAACGAGATCCTCGGGGGCGGCGGGTTGCCCCGCACGCGGACTGGTCGGCATGGGCGGGACCTCCTTGCGGGGGGGACGGGGCCGGCCTGCGGCCTGTGGTCAGCCTAGCCGGGTGGGCCGTTCCAGGACTGGCCCGCTTGCGGCGGGCACGGCGGTGGGCGTGAGACCGATGAGCGTGAGGCGCTGGTGGGTGTGAGGCGCCGGTGGGTGTGAGGCTTTGTGGCACATCTCCCGCCGGGCTGCGCCAGACGGGCACGTGCGGTGATGCGGGGTTAGTGTCCGGTCGTGCGCCTCGGTGTCATGGGTGGGACCTTCGATCCCGTCCACAACGGGCACCTCGTCGCAGCCAGTGAGGTGGCCGCCCTGTTCGATCTGGACGAGGTGGTCTTCGTGCCGAGCGGGCAACCCTGGCAGAAGATCCATCGCAAAGTCTCCGCCGCCGAGGACCGCTATCTGATGACCTTCCTCGCGACGGCGGGGAACCCGCAGTTCACGGTCAGCCGGATCGAGATCGACCGGGGCGGCGCCACCTACACCATCGACACCCTGCGAGACCTGCGTGCGGCGCGACCGGACGACGAGCTGTTCTTCATCACGGGGGCGGACGCGCTTGCGCAGATCTTCACCTGGCGTGACCACCGCGAGCTGTTCGAACTGGCCCACTTCGTCGGCGTGAGCCGGCCCGGTTACCACCTCGCGCTGGACGCCGGCCTCCCGACCGGCGCCGTCAGCCTGCTGGAGGTCCCGGCGCTGGCGATCTCCTCGTCCGACATCCGGGAACGGGTTGGCCGCCGGGCGCCGATCTGGTACCTCACTCCCGACGGGGTCGTGCGCTACATCGCCAAGCGGCGTCTCTACCAGGGTGCTTCCTAACCCGCCGAGCCGTCCGGACGGGCCACCGGGCCAGGCGATATCTCGATTTTTCGGCCCGTCATGGACGCGAGGAGTGCCCTGCCCGCGCGTCGATGTGTCACGCTGGATGCAGCCGTCCGGCCCCGGACGGCGCGCGAGGCAGCCGAAGACGGATGCCTCCCGCCCGTCACCACCCTGGAGAACCCGAGCGTGACCGCTTCCCCGCGAGCCGTCGAACTCGCCCTCGCCGCCGCGCAGGCGGCCGCCGACAAGCTCGGCCATGACCTGCTCATCCTCGACGTGAGCGATCGGCTGGCCATCACCGACTGCTTCGTGCTCGCATCCGCGGGCAACGAGCGGCAGGTCAAGGGTATCGTCGACGAGATCGAGGAGCACCTACGCCGGCTGGGAGCCAAGCCCGTCCGGCGGGAGGGAGAGCGGGAGGGCCGCTGGGTCCTGCTCGACTTCGTCGACGTGGTGGTGCACGTGCAGCGGGACGAGGAGCGGGTCTACTATGCCCTCGAACGGCTCTGGAAGGACTGCCCGGTGATCCCGTTCGTCGACGCGGCGGTCGGGGTCGGGGTCGGTGCCTCCCCGGGGTCCACCGCGGCGAGCGGCGGCTCGGGCTCGGGGGTGGCCGGGCCCGGTACGGCGACCCCACGGTGAGGCTGCTGCTCTGGCGGCACGGCAGGACCACCTGGAACGACATCGGCCGCTTCCAGGGGCACGCGGATCCGCCCCTCGACGCCACCGGGCGCGCCCAGGTCGCCGCGGTGGCCCCGGTCATCCAGGCGATGCGCCCGGAACTCGTCGTGTCGTCTGACCTGCAACGTTGCCGGGACACCGCGGCGGCGCTCGGCGTGCCCTTCCGCTCCGACGCGCGGCTGCGCGAGATCGATCTCGGCGCGTGGTCCGGGCTGACCGCTGCCGAGGCGGCCCAACGCTTCCCCGCGGAGGATCGGGCCTGGCGGCGCGGGGATGACGTGCCCCGTGGCGGTGGCGAAACCTACCGGCAGGTGGCGGAGCGGGCCGGCACGGTCTTCGACGAGGTCCGGGCCGAGGGGTTTCCGGCCGAATGGGACGGTCTCGTCGTGTTTGTCCTGCACGGCGGTACTGCCCGGTCACTGATCGGTCATGTGCTCGGCCTCCCACCGGAGTTCTGGTGGCACTTCGGACCGCTCGCCAACTGCCGGTGGTCCGTCCTGCGGCTCGTCGAGGGTGGGTTCCGCCTGGTCGAGCACAACGCGGGGCCGCTGGCTGGTAAGGTCGGGACCGCCGGATCGGGACTAACCGAGACGCTCCTGCCGAGCCAGGGGGCGCCGACAGTAGCCGACACGGAGCCTGTACACTTGCCGAAGTAGTCCATCAGGACAGGTTTGGTGCCCGGGTGGGGTGCAAGACCGGATTTGCTCGGGTCTGATATAAAATGAATAGTAGTTGGGGCTGTGGCGCAGTCTGGTAGCGCATCACACTGGCAGTGTGAGGGTCAGGGGTTCGAATCCCCTCAGCTCCACCATGACCGGCTTACTCCAACCCCTGACCTCCGAGGTCAGGGCAAGGGGGGCCGGTCACGGACTCCGAGGCACGAGCGCCGTACTCATCCGTGGGTGCGGCGCTCTGCTGTGTCTGGCGAGTGATGCTCGCGCCGGTCCGGTTGACCTGGTAGACGCGGTACGCCTCGGTGAGGATGTCGAAGGGTTCCTTCATCTCGTGGCCCGTGATGCGGCCACCGTCCACGTAGAGGCGTGTGAAGAAGCCCCGGTTCAAGATGGATCGCACTGCCTCGTCACCGCGCTCGTAGGCCGCCTGTGGCGCTTCGAGCAGGGCAAGGGCGTGGTGGAAGACCTCACGTCCTCGGTCAAGGTGCTGTTCTGCCTGCGCCAGGGTGTCTTCGATCTCGCGGCGCTCGTGCCGGATGGCGTCGATCTTGGCGCGAAGCTTGTCCTTGGGCCACTCCTGCTCGGCCGCCAGGTCGAGAAAGTAGTTCTCCTTGTGGTCGAGGGCGTCAAGCCGCTTGGCATACTGGTCGCGGAGTGCGTCACTCAGCTCGTGGTGGTCGCTCACGGCTTCGTCTACGCCCGCGCGAACCTCGGCAAGCCACTCGGCCGGCAGGCTCACCGCGTCGCCGTAGTAAGCCACTACGGCGTCTTCCATGACCTCAACCGGTATGAACGGCATGTCGCAGAGCCCTTGTTGCCGTCCCCGGCAGAAGAAGTAGTAGTACTCCCCGCCGTGCCGACCTTCGGCGCGCTGGACGATGAACCGGTACTTGCAGCGCCCGCAGTAGAGCAGACCCTTGAGGTAGTGGTTGTGCGTGCGGTACCGCGTGCCGGAACCGGAGTGCGAGTCAAGGATGCGTTGTACGTGCTCAAACAGCTCTTCAGAAACCAACGGTTCGTGCCTTCCCTTGTACTCGATGCCCTCGTAGGTGACGTAGCCGAGGTAGTAGCGGTCCCGCAAAAGCTGTCGGAGCCGTTCCAACGAGATTGGCCCGCCCTTGCTCTTGCCGTTCATCGGCATTTGGAAGCCCGCGTGCGTCAGCTTTTCGCGGAGCGTAGCGACCGTTTCTTGTCCGGTCGCGAACAGCTCGAAAGCCATCGGAACGTAGTGCGACCGTACAGGGTCGAGCACGACGGTATTGACCTTGCGACCGTCGATGAGCACCTTATCGTTGAGATAGCCGATCTTGGCCCGGCCGATGGTGCCACCATTGCGCGCCTTGTTGGCCATCTTGATTTTGATGTCTTCACTGCTCATGCGAACTTGTAGCCAGTTGAATACGTCGGTGACGGCTTCCATAGCTTCCGCCATGATGCCTTCGCCAAAGTCTTCTTTGGCCGAGACGAGCTTCACGTCGAGCTTTTGCAGCGCGAGCTTCGTGTTGCCCGCGTCCACGTAGTTGCGGAACGCCCGTGACCGCATGTAGATGATGACGCAATCCACGTCGCGCTGTTCGTTGATGCGCTGCATCATGTCCCGGAACACGGGACGCTTGCTAATCGTCTGTGCCGAGTTGCCCGGCTCGACATACTCATCGACGATCACCGCGCCCATCTGCCGCGCCTTTTCGCGGCAAACCTTGCGTTGCGTGTCGATGGAATTGCCGTCAGGGTCAAGGTCGGCATCGGTGTCCATTTGACGCTTGGACGACACCCGCAGATACAGGATGGCGCGTTTTGATGGTGCCGTCACTGCGTCGCGGACTCTGCCGTTCAGCGACGCCTTGCTCATGATTTCTCCTCTGTGAAGGTGCGAACGAGATAGTTATCTCACTAAGCAGCGAGGCCGCATGGTTCGGTATTCATCGGAAGCGCCGGAACCTCGCTTCGGAAGTAACGCTCTATCGACCGCTCGTCGTCAAGGAAACCGAGGTATTCGAGTCGGATTTTCATAGCAGCGGTCGAGACGTTGAAGTGTTGGGCGAGTGTCGGTAGGTCTTGCAGACCGCTCGTCCATGCCTTTCTGACCGCGATACGCGGCATGAGCAGGCACGCGGCAAAGTAGTCGCAGATTTGCTCAATTTGCTTGTCGTGCTTCGACTTGTCCCCACCGCCGAGCTTGGCATAGTTCACGTCGCCGGTTGCGTGGTCGAGCACGTGCTTGAACTCGTGCGCCAGGGTGAACCGGCGTCGGCCCTCAACGTTGTCTTTGTTGACGACGATAAGCCAGCGGCCCTGTGACCAGTGCGAAAAGCCGGCGAGGTTCGGCATGCGGTGTCGCGGTTGCACACGCACTTCAATTTTCGGCAACTTGGCGATACGGGCCACGTCTACCGGCACGTTCGTTATGTTGAGAAGCTGCAAGAGCTTCGTTGCTTGCTGTTCGGCAAGTACGTACGCTTCATTGAGCGTAAGCGCCCGAGTGGGCATAAGTGCACGCAGGGTGCGGATGACATTGGTGTGTCCGTTCATGTTTCCTCCTTTCATGAATCGTCTTAGGTTGCTGGCGACTAGCACTCGTCCACCCGAGTGTGCTATCCAAAATACTGCGTTAGTCTTGGTTTTTGGCCCGCTCACTGAGCC
>NZ_CDXDOS010000134.1:7804-9481 GCF_978021245.1 Frankia sp. CoBUL1 | reverse complement strand
AGCCCGAGTTTCCAAAGATCTTGACCTCCTCCATGCGTTTTCGCCGGTCAGAGAGATTTCGATCTTGAATGGGTGTATTACCCACGTCAGCTCTGGGGCGCGTAGCGCTCCAGGGCGAACAGGTCGTAGAGCTGCTGCTGGACCGGGTTCATCCGGGTGACCATCCGCCGGACGCGGGGCCGGCCGCGCTCGCCCTGGAAGAGCAGGACCGTCTCGCCGATGCCGGCGAGCTCGCGCAGCAGGACCGGCACGGACAGGCGCAGCCCGGCGCGCTCGGCCTCCCGCCGCATCAGGTGGGCCACTGCCAGGGCGAGCACGCAGGTGAACAGGTGGATCCGGATCTTGTGGTCGGTGAAGTGGTGGATCGGGGAGAACGACACCACGTGCGGGTCCTTGGCCTGGCGGAACCCGGCCTCGAGGTCCTCCTGGGAACGGTAGGCGTCGATGACCTGGTCCACGGGCCAGTCGTCGTGGTCGGTGACCAGGATCCGTTTGCCGAAGATCTCCTCTTCCAAGGCGGTCTGCGCCGTCTCGTCGTGGGTCCAGGTCAAGCGCAGGCAGGCGGGAGCGTCGCCGGTCAGCTCGGTGCGCAGCACCCGGGCGACCCAGCGCGGGGCGAGGATCGTGGCGATGTCGGCCTCGACCGCCGCCCGGCCCCGGCGGGTGCGGCCGCGGCCGAGGCGGGCGGCCGGCTCGTCAAGCTGGCTGGTCGCCTTGCCCAGGGTCTGGGCGAAGCCGACCCGCTGGGCGGTATGCAGCGTCGGCGAGTGGGTGAGGATCACCCGCCGGTCCGCGCCGAGGACCGTGGCGCGGGTGTCGAGCGCGGTCAGCCCCTCGTCGGCGTAGCGGTCGACCAGCGTGCGGTCGGCGGCGGGGCGGGCGAGCAGGTCGGGCAGGTCGGACGGGGGGACCGAGCCGACGAAGTGCAGGCGCAGGCCGGTAAGCCGGGTGAAGTTCGGCGCGGAGTTCTGCCCGGCGTCGAAGGTGAGCGTCAGCCCGGCCGGGGCGGCGACGGCGTCGGTGTAGCGCCAGGCCAGTTCCTCAATCATCGGGGTGAACTGGGTGACATCGGGCTGGCTGCCTTTGTAGACCCGGGACAGCAGCGGGATCCCGCCGTCCCTCGTGGCGACCAGGCCGAGGCCGACCAGGCGCAGGTCGTGGCGCTTCTGCTTGGCCTTGCCACGGGCGGCGACCGGGGCGCGGGTGTTCGTGGAGTCGAGGAACGTCGCGAAATTCGTCATGTCCAGGATCAGCCCCGAGGTGTCAAGCCCGAACACCTCGATCATCCGGCGGGTCAGCGCCGCCTCGATCTCGTCGACCCGGTCCAGCTCGACGCGGTCCATCGCGTCCCAGAACCGGCGGTGGTCGAGCGTCTTCGCCGGGATCTGGGTGACCCGGGGCAGCGAGGTGGTCGTGTACCACTCGGCGAAGCCGGCCTTCGAGCGCGGGTCGCAGATCCGGTTAAGAGCGGCCAGAGCCAGGTAGGTCCCGACCGTCACTCCGCCGCTGACCTTCGCGTCCCCGACCAGGGCGTCGATGATCCCGGCCGCGTCCAGGCAGGTCAGCACACCCCACACGGCGGCGACGTCGCCGAACCGGCGGTGCTCGGTGGCGCTCGGTGGCGCCAAGCCGTCACCGCCCTGCCCGGCCAGGCGGGCGATCACCTCGTCCTCGGTG
>NZ_CDXDOS010000134.1:0-7307 GCF_978021245.1 Frankia sp. CoBUL1 | reverse complement strand
TCGTCGATCATGACCAGAGGAGTCCAAGTTACCCGCCAGTCAGGAAACTCGGGCTAGCCGTTCGGCGACCTCGTGCGCGATCTCCCGCTGACGATCAACGCCTGTCTGATCGTCATCCTTGAGGTGCGAGATCCGGCAGTAGATCGCGGCAGGCTCACCCGCCCACGGGCGCCGCTGATCCTCCCCGCTACCGCCCCCGGCCCGCCGCGCACGTAGCCGAGCACGGACCGCCCGCGCACGCTCCTTGTCCAACCCATGATCGCTCATGAGCCGTAGTGTATGAACATGGTTCGGTTCTGACCGTCGATCAGGGGCGCGGGTCGGAGCGGGAGACCCGCGGGCGGGGGAGTCGCCAGCGCCGCGGCAGTAGCGCGCGCTGCGCGGCGTAGGCCCGCACCCGCACCCGGGAGTCCGGGTACTTCTCCGCGACGCGCCGGCTCACCTGCCAGGAGAGCAGGATCGAGTCGATGACGACCGCGACGATCCCGAGCAGCATCAGCAGGGTCGCGGCCAGCCTGATCGATGCGTTCGGGACCAGTCCGCCGACGAAGTAGACGACGGCGATTGGCAAGAAGAACGATCCGACGTTGATCCGCGTGTCCACGAAGTCGCGGGTCAGTACGCGCTCGGGCGCGCGTTCACGCGCTGGCAGCCGGCTGACGTCGCCGGACATCATCGCCGCGCGGTACTCCTGGCTCTGCCTGCGCCGCGCGGCCCGCGCCTCCTGCTTGTTCGCCGGGACGCCGAGCGCACCACCGGGCTTCGTACGGGCGGCTCGCGCCTCCGCCCGGCGGGGCGTGGGCCGGCCCTTGGCCGCCGTGCGCCGCGGATCGACGACCTTCTCCTGCTCGACCCTCTCCACCTGCTCGGCGATCGGGTCCCCGGGGCCGGGGCCGGGGCCGGCATCGGAGCCGGCGGAGCTGCGTCGTTTCAGCAGAGCCATCAGGGCAGCGCCAACATCTGGTCGAGAGCCTTCCGGGCATAGGTGGCCACGTCCGGGTCGACGGTGATGCGGTTCACCGTCTCACCCCGTACGAGGGACTCCAGCGCCCACACGAGGTGGGGCATGTCGATCCGGTTCATGGTGGAGCAGAAACACACCGTACGGTCCAGGAAGACGACGGTCTTGTCAGGGTGCCTCGTCGCCAGCCGCTGCACCAGGTTCAGTTCGGTACCGATCGCGAACGCCGATCCGGCGGGAGCGGCAGCGACGACCGAGATGATGTACTCGGTCGAGCCGACGAGGTCGGCCGCGGTGACGACCTCCCGCCGGCACTCGGGGTGGGCGAGCACCGTCACCCCGGGGATCCGGCGGCGGACCTCGTCGACGCTGTCGCGGGTGAACCGGCCGTGCACCGAGCAGTGACCCCGCCAGAGGATCATCTTCGCCGCGCGCAGTTGCCGGCGGGGCAGTCCTCCCGAGGGCTTGCGGGGGTCGTAAACGACGCAGTCCTGCTCGCTCATCCCCAGTTCACCGATGGCGGTGTTGCGGCCGAGGTGCTGGTCCGGCAGGAAGAGCACCCGGGCACCCCCGCGCTCGCCGAAGGCCCACTCCAGCGCGCGCCTGGCGTTCGACGAGGTGCAGATCGTCCCGTCGTGGCGCCCGGTGAACGCCTTGATCGCGGCCGAGGAGTTCATGTAGCTCACCGGAACGGTATCGGCGGCGACTCCCGCATCGAGCAGATCGTCCCAGGCCTGCTCGACCTGCTCGGCGGTGGCCATGTCCGCCATCGAGCAGCCGGCGGCGAGGTCCGGCAGGATCACCTGCTGGTGCGCGCCGGTGAGGATGTCGGCGCTTTCCGCCATGAAGTGCACGCCGCAGAAGACGATCGCCTCGGCCTGCGGCCGCGCGGCGGCCTGCTGGGCCAGCTTGAACGAGTCGCCGGTCACGTCGGCGAAGGCGATGACCTCGTCGCGCTGGTAGTGGTGCCCGAGGATGAACGCCCGATCACCCAGTGCCCGCTTCGCCGCCGCGGCGCGGGTTGTGAGGGCCGGATCGGCCGCTGGGGGGAGTTCACCCGGACAGTCCACGCCACGCTCGCTGGCCGGGTCAGCCTGGCGGCCGAGTAGCAGCAGGGCCAGCGGTGATGGAGCCACACCGACCCGGCCGAGGGCCGGGTCGCGAGCAGGGATAGGGCCGCGCCGCAGGGTCGGGTTGGTGGTCATGGCGCTCCTCCGGTCGACCGGCCCTCGGCCTGGCCGCCTCGTCGTCCGCGGCGGCCGACCGAACGATCCCGCCGGACCCGTCCACGAATGGTCGATGAGACTCTAACTCCCGGCGCCATCGTATGCCGAGCTCTTCGTGGTCAGCTGGCGGCCAGACGAAGGTCACTAACGTGAACGGGAGTGACCACCGTCTCCAGGCATGGTCGGGATCTCGACGTGGTTGACCCGCGCCGACGTCGCTACCATAGGAAGCGGATCCCGGCCGACGGTGTTGGGCATGGATGTCGGCACAGTGGCAGTGCCGTGCCCGGGGGTGCGCGCCGGATGGTCGGCGGCGCCCTGCGTACAAGTCAACCGGAACTAGTGGCCTGGCTTGCCAGGCACGTCCACCAAGGGCAGGAGTAGTCCCTATGACCGTTCAGGACACCACGGCACCCGCGACGCAGTCCTCGAGCGTCGTCCTCACCGACACCGCCGCAGGCAAGGTGAAGACCCTGCTCGAGCAGGAGGGTCGGGATGACCTCAAGCTGCGTATCGCGGTGCAGCCCGGAGGCTGCTCGGGCATGCGCTACCAGCTGTTCTTTGACGAGCGCTCCCTCGACGGCGACACCGTCATCGATTTCTCCGGTGTCAAGGTGGCGGTGGACCGGATGAGTGCCCCGTACCTCGGCGGGGCGACGATCGACTTCGTCGACACGATCGAGAAGCAGGGTTTCACTATCGATAACCCGAATGCCCAGGGTTCCTGCGCCTGCGGCGACTCGTTCCACTGATGCGCTGAGCACCGGGCCGTCCCTCCTGCTCGCGTCTCGACGCGAGCCCCGGGTGCGGTTCGGTGACCGGTTGATCGGACTGGTACGTCCGGGAGAGCCTGGTCCGGCCCTTGTTCGTCGGACCGGGCTCTCCCGTATGTGCTGCGTCGGTATCCGCTTGCGCCGGTATCCGTCGTTTCCCTTGCCGGCGGGCCGCCGGAATCACGGGACTCCGCGATCTGACGCCTCGTAATTCTGACGCCTCCGTGATGACGCGCGTGAACCAGCGCGAGCCGGTGGTTCCGGGCTTCGGGGCAGGCCGGTAAGCTCCTTGATCGTGCGTATCGCCGTGACTGGTTCCATCGCCTCCGACCACCTCATGCGCTTTCCTGGAAGGTTCGCCGAGCAGTTGCTCGCCGACCAGCTTGAGCGGGTCTCGCTGTCCTTTCTCGTCGACGAGCTCGTGATCCGGCGGGGCGGAGTGGCGGCCAACATCGCCTTCGGCCTGGGCCGACTGGGCCTGCGCCCGATCCTCGTCGGCGCGGTCGGCGAGGACTTCGCCGACTACCGCTCCTGGCTCGACCGGCACGGCGTGGACACCGCCTCCGTGCGGGTCAGTGAGATCGCGCACACCGCGCGGTTCGTCTGCACCACCGACGAGGACCTCAACCAGATCGCGTCCTTCTACCCGGGTGCGATGAGTGAGGCCGCCGACATCGAGTTGAGGCCGATCGCCGAGCGGTTCGGCGGCCTGGACATGGTGATCGTCAGCCCCAACGACCCCGGGGCGATGCTGCGCCACAGCGCGGAGTGCCGGCAGCGGGGATATCCGTTCGCGGCGGACATCTCCCAGCAGCTCGCGATCATGGAGGGCCCGCAGATCCGCGAGCTCGTCGTCGGTGCGGCCTACCTGTTCTGTAACGAGTACGAGAAGGCGCTGCTCGCCAGCAAGACCGGCTGGTCGGACGAGGAGATCCTGGCCAGGGTCGGTGTCCGGGTGACCACGCACGGCAAGGACGGTGCGGTCATCGAGGCCCCGGAGAGCGACCCCATCCGGGTCCCGGTCGTTCCCGCCCGCGCCACCCCGGATCCCACCGGAGTCGGGGACGCCTTCCGGGCCGGGTTCTTCGCCGGCCGGTCCTGGGACCTCTCGCTCGAACGCTCCGCCCAGGTCGGCTCCCTCCTCGCCACCCTGGTCCTGGAGACGATCGGCACCCAGGAGTACACGGTGGAGCCCTCGGAGGTGCTTAAGCGTCTCACCGAGGCCTACGGTTCCGACGCCGCCGCCGAGATCGCCGAGCATCTGCCGGCAATCTGAGCCGGCGGGTTATACAAGCCGCCGGATAACGAACGCCTCCCCGCCTTCCGGAAGCGGGGAGACGTCCACCAGCTCCTGACCCCGCAGTCGGCACCAGGCCACGACGTCCGCGCCGGCGGCGGGGTCGTCGGCCCAGAGCGTGATGGTGCCGGTCACCGGAATCCCGCCGAAGGCGCGGGCCAGATCGATGATTGGCAACGGGCAGCGTCGTCCCCGCGAGTCGACCGTGTGCGGCTGGTCCGTCATCGGATTGTCGGCATCAAAGCCCGGCGGCGCCCAGCCGGTCCCGCACGGCGCGTACGGCTGCGGGCAGCGCCGTCAGCAGGGCGTCGAGATCGGCCTGGGTCGACTCGCGGCCGAAGGATATCCGCAGGTTGCCGTGTGTCAACGCGCCCATGGCGACCAGGACATGGCTCGGGATCAGGGTGTCGGATGTGCAGCTCGACCCGGAGCTCACGGCGATTCCGGCCCGGTCGAGCTCGGTCAGCAGCGCCTCGCCCTCGACGTAGAGGCAGGAGAACGCGCTGATGTGCGGAACCGTCGCCGCCCGGTCCGGATCGCCGAGTAGTTCCACGCCGTTGACGAGTTCGGGCAGCCGGCGGCGCAGTTCGGCCACGTAGCCGGCGAGCCGGGGCGCCTCCGCGGCGAGTTCACCCGCCCGGGCGCTCAGCGCCGTGGCGGCGGCGACGACGGCGGGGACGTTCGGATAGCCCGCAACCCGACCGCCCTCCCGCTCGTCAACGGGACCGGGACTGCGCCAGCGGGTCCCGGTGCGCACCGCGAGAACGCCCACCCCGGGTGGTCCGCCGAACTTGTGGGCACTCGCGGTGAGCAGATCCACCCCGAGGTCGGCCAGGTCGACGGGGATGTGGCCGACTGTCACGGCGGCGTCGGTGTGCAGTGGCACCCCGGCGGCGCGCATCCGTTCGGCGACCTCGGCGACCGGCTGGATGGTCCCGACTTCGTGGTTGGCGTGCTGGAGGCTGGCGACGGCGGTACCGGCGACGGGGGTGAAGTCGACGGGGTCGACCCGGCCGAGATGATCCACACCAATCCTGGCGACCCGTCCACCGGCCTGTTCGTACCGCTGCGCGGCGTGCAGGACGCTGGAGTGCTCGACCGCGCTGACCATGACGACGTCACCCGCACGCCGCCGGGCCGCCGCCGTGCCCAACAGGGCCAGGTGCGCCGCCGCCGACCCGCTCGCGGGAAAACTGATCTCGTCCGGCCGGGCCCCGAGCACGCCCGCGACGGTCTCGCGGGCCGCGTCGAGCAGCATGCGCGCCCGGCGGCCCTCCCGATACAACCGTGCCGGGTCGGCCCAACCATCCTGAAGAGCCATTAGCAGAGCCTCGCGCGCGGCAGGGTGCAGCGGCGTGGTCGACGCGTGGTCGAGATAGGCCGGCACCTGTGAAACGGTACGCCGTGAACGGCCGGGAGGGGCGTGCGTCACAGGCGCTGACGGGGGCCTTAGGCGAGAAGGTTCGCGGCTGCTGGGATACGCTGCTGCCGCACCATCTACAGCGTGTCGAAGACAGCATGTCGTCCGGTTGGATCGGCGGGGCGACATGGCGTTTCCAGGGGGTCTCGCGCGCGGGGACGAACGCTGTCCGCCCCGCGGCCGCGGCCCGCTCGTCGTGGGAGGCAGGACCTGGTGAGGAGATCCTTCGGTCGGACCCGGCCGTCGCTCGCGGATGTCGAGGACACGCCGACGACACCGGCTGACTCCGACACACGCGCAGCTGCGGTGTCCGCGGTCGGCGTGCACGGGACGCGGCACATCCGGCCGCTTCGGCGTGTCCTGCGTCTCGGTGCCGTGCTCGCTGTCGTGGGGATCATGGCGACCGCCTGCGACAGGCCTACATTCGGTTATCCCAAGGGCGTGACGAACCAGACGCCGCGCCTTCTCAACATCTGGCAGGGTTCGGCGATCGCCGCGCTCGCCGTCGGTGTGCTCGTCTGGGGAATGATCTTTTACGCGATCATCGCCTTCCGGAAACGCAGCGACGTGCTTCCCCGCCAGGTGCGCTACAATCTGCCAGTCGAGGTTCTCTACACCGTCGTGCCGGTGGTGATCGTGGCCGGGCTGTTCTTCTACACGGCCCGGGACGAGAGCGAGGTCACCAAGCTCTCGCCGAAGCCAGACGTCACCGTTGACGTGATCGCCTTCCGATGGAACTGGCAGTTCAAGTACCTCGACACCGGCTCCGGCCGGCAGGGTGCCAACCCGATCGAGGTCACCGGTCGCCCCGGTGAACCGGCGGTGCTCGTGCTGCCGCAGAACCGCTCGATCCGTTTCGTGGAGAGCTCGCCGGACGTCATCCACTCGTTCTGGGTGCCGGAGTTCCTGTTCAAGCGGGACGTCATCCCCGGCCGGGTGAACCAGTTTGAACTGACCATCACGAAGACCGGCACCTTCATCGGTCGATGCGCCGAACTGTGCGGGACGGACCACGACCGGATGAACTTCTACGTGAAGGTCGTGCCGCAGGCCGAGTACGACACGTTCATCGCGGACCGGGAGAACGTGGCGATCTCGGCGGCGCCGGCCGCGTCAACGACCGGGACCGCCGCCACCACCGCAACCACCGGGAGTGGACAGTGACCCTCGTACAAGAAGCGGGTGTCGGCCACGCCGACTCCCCGGACTCCCACATCCCCCGGCGGACGAACCTGCTCGGCTATCTGCGGACGACGTCCCACAAGGACATCGCCGTCATGTACTTCGTCACGTCGTTCGTGTTCTTCCTCTTCGCCGGTGTCCTGGCCATCATGATGCGGGCGGAACTCGCCCGCCCGGGGCTGCAGTACTTCTCCAACGAGCAGTACAACCAGTTTTTCACGATGCACGGCACGCTGATGCTGCTCATGTTCGCGACCCCGATCGCGTTCGCGTTCGCGAACTTCCTCGTGCCGCTGCAGATCGGCGCGCCGGACGTGGCGTTCCCGCGGCTGAACGCGCTGTCCTACTGGTTCTTCCTGTTCGGCAGCCTGACGGTGATCCTCGGGTTCCTGACCCCGAACGGCGCCGCGTCCTTCGGCTGGTTCGCCTACTCGCCGCTGAACAACGA